>JBBQOR010000386.1:0-3440 GCA_038331055.1 Burkholderiales bacterium | reverse complement strand
CGGCCCCGGCGCCTATCCGGTGCGGCAGGTCACGCCGGCCCAGGCACTGGGCTGGCTGGCGCGCGGCTGGGCCGATCTGCGCCGATGTCCGTTGCCGGGGCTGCTGCACGGGGCTGCAGCGGCGCTCTTCGGGCTGGTCGTGGTGTGGCAGTTCCATGACCACTTCTGGCTGCTCGCCGGGGCTTTCAGCGGCTTCCTGATCGTCGCGCCGCTGCTCGCCACCGGCCTTTATGCCGTCAGCCGTGCGCTCGAACGCGGCGAGCAGGCAGGCATGGCCGATGCGGTCGGCATCTGGTGCAGCCTTGACCGGCGCCTGATGCACTTCGGCCTGCTGCTGGCGCTCGCCGGCACCGGCTGGGTGATCACCTCGGCCGCCTTGGTGACCGGCTTCGCCGACGTGCCGATCGACAGCCCGCTCGACTTCCTGCGCCGGGTGGTGCTGGCCCCGGACAGCTGGTTGTTCGAAGCCTGGTTGATGCTCGGCGCCGCGCTCGCCGCGCCGGTCTTCGCCTCCAGCGTGGTGGCTATCCCGTTGCTGCTCGACCGTCGCGGCGAAGCGTCCACCGACGTGCTGCGCGCGGTGCTGACGAGTTGGCGCGCGGTCGAGACCAACCCGGTGGTGATGGCGCTGTGGGCGGCGCTTTTGCTGGCTCTTGTGCTGCTGGCCTTCGCCACCGCGCTGCTCGGGCTGGTGGTGGTGGTGCCGTGGCTGGCGCATGCCAGCTGGCATGCGTACCGCGACCTGGTGGAGCGCGACCTGGTGGGGCCGCCTGCGGAGCCTCCTGCGGAGCCGCATTGATGGGCGGCTTCAGCGAAGAGCAGATCGCGCAGTTCGGCCTGACCTTCGGGGTCGGCGCCTTCATGCTCTACATGGTCTTCATCATCTTCCAGCTCGCGCGGGAATCCAAGGCCGGGCGCTTCGGCACCTTCGTGCTGTTCCTCGCGCTGGGCTTCGGGCTGGTCGGCTTTGCCGCCAAGGGCTTGATCAAGTTCTTCATCAGCGGGGTCTGAAAGCGCAGCGGGCGGCCCGCAAGCCGCCCGCTGTCCAGGCCCTGCGGCTCAGATCACTTGAACTGATAGTTCATGCTGACGTAGAAGAAGCGGCCACGCGGGTCGGCGTAGGTCGGATCAAAGCTGGCCAGGAAGTAGTAGGCCTGGTTGGTGAACGGCGGCTGCTTGTCCAGCAGGTTGAGCACACCGCCGCGCAGCTTCAGCGCCTTGGTCAGCTGGTACGAGCCGGTCAGGTCCCACAGCGAATAGGCGCTGACCACGTTGTCAGGCACCTTGCGGCCGGTGGTCAGGTCGATGGCCGTGTTCTGGTCGTTGTAGCCGCTGTAGTAGGTGTTGGCCAGCGTCAGGCCCAGCGGTCCGCGGTCGTAGTCGACCGACAGGCGATGCCGCCAGCGCTGCACCACACCGTCGTTGACGAACTTGCCCAGGTTGCTGACGAAGTCGTCGCCGGGGGCGGTCTGCTTCTTCGACTCGATCACATAGGTGCCGGCCAGCCGTGCCGCAAAGCTGCCGACCGGCGTCTTCAAGCCACGCAGGTCGATGGTCAGATCGATGCCCGAGGTGCGCTGCTGCCCCTGGTTTCGCTTCTGCAGGATGATGTCGGTGATGAAGCTGTCCTGGTCGCGCAGGATCAGGCTGGCGTACTTGGTCGGGTTGGCGAGGATCAGCTCCTCACCGATGTCGCTGATGACGTCCTTCTTCAGGATGTTCCAGTAGTCGACCGCGGCGCTGACGTTGGCATTGGGTTCGAGCACGAAGCCGAGCGCGAACTGGCGGCTGGTCTCGGGCTTCAGGTCAGGGTTGCTGCGCCGCTGCACCGGCCACTGGTCGGTGCAACTCGGGGTGTTGGCGATCGCGCAACGCACCGGGTCGGGCAGCACGCTGGCGGCCGTGCCCAGGATGGTCGGCCGATACAGCTCGCTGAAGCTGGGGGCGCGGAAGCCCGTGCCGTAACTGCCGCGCAGCAGCAGCGCCTTGTCGGCCTCGAAACGAAGGCCGAGCTTGGGGTTGGTGGTGCTGCCGACGCTGCTGTAGCTGTCGTGGCGCAGGGCGATCTGCGCCTCGAGCTGCTTGGTGACGGGCGCCAGGATCTCGGCGTAGGCCGCCGTGAGGCTGCGCGCGTTGTCGGTGGGCAGGATCGTCAGCGTGCCGCTGGAGACACGGTCGCCGGCGATGTCGTTGCTGCGCAGCAGCGCCGAGGGCGTGAAGCTGGCCTCCTCGCGCCGGTGCTCGATGCCCAGCGCCAGCGCGAGATCACCGCCGGGCAGCTTGCCGATGGTGCGCGAGACCTTCGCGTCGACCGAATCCATGGTGCCTTCCGAGGACCGGGCGACGTCGTTGATGCGCGCCGCCTCGATGATCGCCTTGCCCGCCGGGCCGGAGTTGCCGGTCAGGCTGATGGCACCACTCTTCACGCCGTCGGCCACCAGCCGGTAGCGGAAGTACCCATCGACGTAGCGGTCGCTGGTCTTGTTCACGCTGTGGTTGACGGCTGCGCTGTAGTCCCAGCCGGCCAGCAGGCCTTCGACGCCGACCACGATGCGCGTGGCGTCGCTGGTGACTTCGTTGCTGCGGTTGCCCATCTCCGTGCCGCGCAGGCGCACGCCACCGATGACCCCGGTGATGCCGGCCGCAGCGAACTGCGGGACCACCGAGGTCGGCACGCGGTCGTCGACGCCGCCGGTGTTGCGAAAGCGCTGCGACACCGGCGACAGCACGTAGGTGGTTTCGGTCTTGCTCTTCAGCACCTCGGCGAAGGCGCGCTGATCTGGCGCGAACTGCAAGGTGGCGCGGCCGAGGAAGCCGAGCTTCTTCGAATCCGGATAGATCTCGGTGTCGGCCATGTAGTTGTAGGTGCAGGCGCTGCGCCCGCCCGGGCCGGTCACCGTGTAGACGGTGGCCGGCGGGTTGCAGCCGGGGCGACTGAAGTTGATGCGGTTGTCCAGGAACCCGTAGTTGCCTGCAGCATTGAGCGCGTTGCGCTGTGCGGTGTTGATGTCGAGGTTCGCCGGCAGCGTCTGGCTGGACAGCAGGTTGCCCAGCGTGTTGGGGATGTCGTTCCTCGCAATGAAGTCGCGCTCGGTGGAGCGCAGGCCGTCCAGGCCCTGCAGGTCGAGCACGCCGACAAGGTTGAAGCGGTCCTTGCTGATATCGCCATAGCCGCCGGCCAGCGACAGCGTGCGCTTGCCGGCGCCGCCCTTCTGCGAATCGCCCAGGTAAGCCGTGAGGTCGATGCCGGTGTAGTCCTGGCGCGTGATGAAGTTGATGACGCCGCCGATGGCGTCGGTGCCGTAGACCGCGCTGGCGCCGTCCTTCAGGATCTCCACGCGCTGGATCGCGGCGGCAGGGATGTTGTTGAGATCGACGCCGGCGCCGTCGCCGGGGCTGGCGAAGTTGGCGAGGCGCCGGCCATTGAGCAGCACCAGCGT
>JBBQOR010000385.1:0-3441 GCA_038331055.1 Burkholderiales bacterium | reverse complement strand
ATGAAGCAGGTCAGCAAGGCCGGATGGATCCGGTCGCTACTGGTGGCCGTGCTGGTCTTGGCGCTGGAGGGGGCCTGCCGCGCCGGCTGGATTGACCCGGTGGCAGTGATCGCGCCGAGCCAGATGGCCGCCGGTGCATGGCACCTGCTGGCCTCCGGCCGCTACACGAAGCCGATCTTGCTGACCTTGTCGAACGTTTGGATGGCGGCCGTGCTGGCGGTCGTGGTGGGCTTTGCCGCTGGCTGGCTGCTGTACCTGCTGCCGCGCCTGCGGCGCGCGGCCGACCCGCTGCTGGCGAGCTACTACGCGGTGCCCACCTTCATCTTCTACCCGCTGTTCATCGTGTTGTTCGGCCTGAACCGCTGGCCGCTGGTGGCGATCGGTTTCATCTTCGCGGTGGTGGCCATGGCGCTGAACACGCTGCAAGGCTTCGAGCGGGTACCGCCAGTGTTGCGCCGCACCGCGCGGGCGCTGCGGCTGTCGACCGCGCAAACCCTGTTGCGGGTGGTGCTTCCCTCGTGCGCGCCGCACCTGTTCACCGGCTTGAAGCTGGCAATCGTCTACGCCTTCATCGGTGTCATCGCCGGCGAATTCGTCCTTAGCGGCGCCGGCCTGGGTTTCGAGATCGCGTTTGCCTACAACAGCTTCGACAATGCCACGATGTACGGTCTGATGATCCTGCTGCTCGGCTTCGTCGGCGGCCTGAACCTGATGCTGTATGCCTGGGAGCGACGGCTGTACCTGCGGCGCGGGGGGCGCTGAATGACGACCGCACCCGCGTCCCCGACGACAGCGGAGCCACCGGCACCGCCGGTGCGACGCGCCCGCTCATCGCCGGGGCTCGACAAGCTGCTCCTGCTGCTGGCATTGCTGGTGATGTGGCAGCTGCTGTCGATGCTGACCGGCCCCGAAGTGCTGACCAACCCGGCGGCCACGGTCCGGCGGCTGGCGCGGCTGGTGGCAGACCCGTCCTTCGCGGGCCATGCCCGCGAAACCGGCAGCGCCTTTGCGATGGCACTGGTGATCTCTCTGGCCGGGGGTCTGGGCATCGGCACGCTGCTCGGTGCGCACCGCTTGTCGGGCGAGGTCACCGAGCCGCTGCTGGTCGGCCTGTATTCGATCCCGAAGATCACGCTCTATCCAGTGGTGCTGCTGCTCTTCGGCCTGGGCATGTCGGCCAAGGTCGCGTTCGGCGCGCTGCACGGGATCATCCCGGTAATCCTGTTCACGATGAGCGCGGTGCGCAACATTCCGCAGGTCTATCTGCGCGCTGGGCGTTCGATGCGGCTCACCCCGCTGCAGACCTTCACTGGCGTGCTGGTGCCTGCCAGCCTGCCGGAAATCATCACCGGTTTCCGGCTCGGCTTCTCGTTGACCTTGCTGGGCACGCTGATCGGCGAGATGTTTGCTTCGCAGCGCGGCATCGGCTACCTGCTGATCAAGGCGATGGAGAGCAACGAGTCCGGCGTGATCATCGCGCTGGCCCTGCTGCTGGTGGTGCTGGCCACCGCGGCCAGCTGGCTGCTGCTGGCGCTGGAGCGGCGCGTGCACGGCCGCTTCGGCACCTGATGCGGCTTCGCTGCCACCCACTGCCCTGCCTCGAACCCGTACCCCTGAAATGAAGACCGCATGAGCACGAACAAGCGACTCAAGGACCTGCTGAAGAAAGGCGAATTCATCCTGGCGCCGGGTGTCTTCGAAATGTTCTCGGCCCGCATCGCCGACCGCATGGGATTCAAGGCGCTGTACATGACGGGTTATGGCGTCTCGGGCTCGTACCTGGGGCAGCCCGACGCGGGGCTCGTCACCTACACCGACATGGTCGGCCGAGCGCGCGCCATCGCGGGGGGCACCGACACGCCGTTGATCGCCGACGCCGATACCGGCTTCGGCGGGCTTATCAATGTGCGCCAGACGGTGCGCGGCTACGAAGAGGCCGGTGTCCAGGCAATCCAGATCGAAGACCAGGAAATGCCGAAGAAATGTGGCCACACGCCGAACCGCCGCGTGGTGCCGCTGCCCGACATGCTGCGGCGCATCGAGGTGGCGGTGGATGCACGGCGCCACGACGACACGCTGATCATTGCCCGCACCGACTCCCGCACCGCGCTCGGCCTGGACGAGGCGATCCGCCGCGGCCAGGCCTTCGCCAAGGCCGGTGCCGACATCGTCTTCATCGAGGCACCGGAATCGGCCGACGAGTTCCGCCGCGTCGGCGATGCGGTCGACGCCTGGCTGCTGGCCAACATGGTGCCCACCGGCCGTTCACCCGAGATCGCGCAGGACGACCTGAAGGCCTGGGGCTTTGACATCGCCATCTATCCGTCGGCCGGCATGGGCGTGGTGTGCGCGGCGCTGGAGCAGAACTACGCGTGGCTCCAGGCGCACGGCAGCACTGCGGGCTCGCCGGTGCCGGCGTACACGATGAAGCAACTGCACGAGCTGGTCGGCTTCGAGGATGTCTGGGCGTTCGAGCAACGCTATGTCGAGGCCGTGAAGCCGTGAGCGCCGACGGCGGCCGTTCAGCCACTGTGCCATCGGCCGCGTCAGGCAGCGCACCACGCACCCTGCTCGACAAGCTGTGGGACGCCCATGTGATCGCCGACCTGGGTGACGGATTGGCGCTGCTGCACGTGGACCGCCACCTGGTGCACGACCTCGGCGGCGGGCCCGCCTTCGCGGAACTGGCCCGCCGTGGCCTGCCGGTGCACAGTCCGGAGCTGACTTTCGCCACGGCCGACCACGTGGTCTCGTCGGCACCGCAACGCACCGGTTCCGAGCACCCCTGGGCGGTCGAACTGATCGACGCGCTCAGCGCGGGCAGCCGCCGCCATGCCATCCGGCTGTTCGAGGTGAACCAGCCCGGCCACGGCATCGTGCATGTGATCGGCCCCGAACTCGGACTGACCTTGCCCGGCGCGCTTCTGGTCTGTGGCGACAGCCACACCAGCACGCACGGCGCGGTCGGTGCGTTGGCGTGGGGCGTCGGCGCGAGCGAGATCGTGCACGTGCTGGCCACGCAGACCATCGTGCAGCAACGGCCCAAGCGTCTGCGCATCACCGTCAGCGGCGCATTGCGGCCGGGTGTCGAGGCCAAGGACCTGAGCCTGGCGATCATCAGCCGGCTCGGTGCGGCGGCGGGCACCGGTTTCGCAGTCGAGTACGCGGGCCCGGCGATCGAAGCGATGGCGATGGCCGGCCGCCTGACGCTGTGCAACATGAGCATCGAGATGGGTGCCCGCATCGGCCTGATCGCACCCGACGCGGTGACCTTTGCCTGGCTCGAGGGCCGCCGCTTCGCGCCCGCCGGCACCGACTGGGACGCTGCGCTGGCGCAGTGGCACACCTTGCGCAGCGATCCGGGTGCCACCTTCGACCGCGAGGTGCAGATCGACGCTGACAGCATCAGCGCACACATCACCTGGGGCACGAGCCCGGAGC
>JBBQOR010000384.1:0-3444 GCA_038331055.1 Burkholderiales bacterium | reverse complement strand
TTGCGCCCGGCCTGCTGAAAAACCCGCCCACCGCGGCGCTTGCCGCCGTGGTCATTGCTTCGGCCATCGCGCTGATCGAGATTACCGGTCTGCGCCGCATCTACCGCATCCAGCGCTGGGAGTTCTGGTTGTCGATGGGTTGCCTGGCGGGGGTCGCGCTGTTCGGCGCCATTCCCGGTATCGGCCTGGCGATTGCGGCCGCGATCATCGAGTTTCTCTGGGCCGGCTGGCGCCCGCACTCGGCCGTGCTCGGACGCGTCGACGGCGTGAAGGGTTACCACGACATCTCGCGCTATCCGGCGGCGCGCATCGTGCCGGGCCTGGTGCTGTTCCGCTGGGATGCGCCACTGTTCTTCGCCAACGCCGAACTGTTCAAGGCCCGGGTGCTGGACGCTGTCGGCGCATCGCCCACGCCGGCGCAATGGCTGGTGATCGGCGCCGAGCCCGTCACCAACGTCGACGTGACGGCCGCCGACATGCTGGAGGATCTCGACAAGGTCCTGCAGGCGGCCGGTATCGAACTTCACTTCGCCGAGTTGAAGGATCCGGTCAAGGACAAGCTGAAACGCTTCGGACTGTTCACGACCTTTGGCGAGCAGCGATTCTTTGCCACGCTGGGCGAGGCGGTTGGCGCCTATCTCGGCGCGCACGGCGTTGCGTGGGTGGACTGGGAAGACCGGAGTCCGTCGGCACGCCTGCCGCAGGCGTGAGTTCCTTGCGCCTGCCGGGCAGTGGTGCTGCAGCGCATGAGAACGGCCGCTCGTTCACCGTCGATCGACCGGCACCGACTATAGGCAACGACGTCGAACTGGAGCAGCATTCGATTCCGCCCACGCCTGCCGGCCGGCGGGCCGCCCAGCCCTGCACGGGAGATCGTCCATGCCCTCTGTCGATACCGCGACGCCTCTGCCCGCCACCGAACGCGTTCCCACGCTGGACATCCTGCGCGGCTTCGCGCTGATGGGCATCCTGATCATGAACATGCCGGGCTTCTCGAGCTCGTTCTTTGCCGAGTCGGACGGCTCGCACCTGTGGACCGGGCAGGTGGACCAGATCGCCGAGCACGTGCGCGAGGCACTGTTCTCGGGCAAGTTCAACAGCATGTTCAGCCTGCTGTTCGGCATCGGCTTCACGATCCAGTTCGCGCGCATGCAGGAGCGCGACCCCGGGCATGCGACGGCGCTGTACCTGCGCCGCCTGTCCGCGCTGCTGGTCTTCGGCCTCATCCATGCCTTTGTGTTCTGGCCCGGGGACGTGCTGCACAACTACGCGGTCCTGGGCTTCGTGCTCGTGCTCGGGCTGCGCCGCGTCAGCGACCGCGGCATCGTCGCGCTGATCGTCGCCTGCCTGCTGTACCCGGCGCTCAACGGTGTGCTGCGCCTGCTCGTCATCACCAAGGAGATTACCGCCGAGCGCGTCCGCGTCGGCCTGGCCTTCGACGCCAGCAACCAGATCGCCTTCGGCCAGGGCGGCTTCTTCGACATGGTGCGTGAGAACACGCGCATGATGGTCCACTTCTACGGCGACTGGCTCAACCTCTGGGGCGCGTTCGGCTGGTACGTGATGCTGGGTCTGACGATGCTGATCGGCGTGCTCGCCGGGCGGCGCCGCTGGGTGCAGCGCGCCGACGAACTGATGCCGCTTATCCGGCGCCTGATGTGGTGGGCACTGGCCCTGGGCCTGTCCTGCGGCCTCGCCTTCACCGTCATCTTCGAGCTCAACCGCGAGCCGGGCCCGTCGCCGATCAAGGTGGTGGGCAGCGTGTGCTACTCGCTGTCGCGGCTGTCGATGATGATCTTCTTCGTGCTGCTGATCGTGCGCCTGGCGCAGAGCGTGCGCGCGCGCCGCTGGTTGGCCCCCTGGGCGGCGGCTGGGCGCATGCCGCTCACCAACTACCTCATACAGACGGCCATCTGCATCACCTTGTTCCAGCAATGGGGCTTCGGGCTGTGGATGAAGATGGGCCCCGCGCTCGGGCTCGTGCTGTCGCTGGCGATCTTCTTCGTCGTACAGGTACCGTTGAGCCTGTGGTGGCTCAAGCGCCACGACCGCGGACCGATGGAGGCGCTGTGGGCACGCCTGACCTACGGCCCGTCGATACGCGGGGCAGCCGGCGGGCAGCGGCTCACCGCAGAGTGACAGTCGCGTGGTGCGCGATGGGTGCGTGCGTGGTTCGTGCGTGCGTGGTGCGTGCGTGATGCGTGCGTGGTGCGGTCGGATCGTGGGCAGTCGACGCACCGAGGTTGCACGGGCCGCGGCAGCGCCCATACGGACGTCGGGCCAGCCGGGCCAGCGCTTATCCACGGGGGGAAACACCGCGTCAGCGGCGAACCTTCTGATGAGTCAGTGCGCGCAGCTACTTTCGGGCGCACGGACGAAGAGCAGGGCCGATTCTTGGGTGCTGCCCCATGAAGTTGCCGAATTGCCTTCTCGGGCGGTCAGCTCGCCTCGTAAGGGGTGCCGTAGAAGCGATGCACGCCAGTCGCCCATGCCTTGTCTGCCATCGATGGCCAGTTGTTCTTGTCGAATCCAGGCGCTTCCTTGAGCCTGTCCTTCGGCAGGTTGAGCGTGAAGCGCTTGTTGATCGTGTCGAGCGTCAGCGCACCCCACGGCACCGCGAAGAGCTTTTCACCCATGCCGAGCAAGCCGCCGAACGAGAGAACGGCATAGGCGATACGGCCCGAGGCCATGTCGATCATGAACTCCTTGATGTCGCCCAGGTCTTCGCTGTCGCTGTTGTAGACGTCGTTGCCCATCAGGGTGTCCGCGCCCATCAACTGCGGGCCGGGGCCGCGGTCCTCCTTGCTGTACATCCCGAATGTGTCGCGTGTCACGTAGTTGGTGGTCATGGTGGTACTCGCTTCCTTGTGGTGAGAGAGGTTTCGATGGCGCACAGGGAGCCCATGCGCCGTGCCGTCAGCATTGCCGTACGTCGAGCTGAACCGGTAGGCCCGGCTTCAGCCAAGTCAGCCATATCAATTTCCGCACGACGGACGAAGCCTGCGCGTGCACGCGCCGCACGTCTGTTCGCTGTGCCACACAGCCCGAAGGCAGCGCGGCAGGGCCCCGCCATGTCCCGCGCGTCATGTGCCGATGATTCTGCAGGCCGCCTGTCGCCACCGAGAACGCTGTACAACCTCTTCGACCAGGCGTTGTGGTCCTGCACGCACTGCACGCGTTCACCCTGATGAGCACCATGAAGCAACTTCTGCCCGCGCTGACCCTGTCCCTGTCCTTGTCCTTGTCGTTGAGCTTGTCCCTGGGCCTGATCTCCAGCGCCAGCCTGGCGCAGGCCCCTGCAGTTCTGCCGGCGGGTCTGCCGGTGGGTCTGACCCAGGTCACCAGCGTCGAGGGCGTCACCGAGTACCGCCTGGCCAACGGCCTGCAGCTGCTGCTGGTGCCCGACGACTCCAAGCCCACCACCACCGTCAACGTGACCTACCG
>JBBQOR010000383.1:0-3454 GCA_038331055.1 Burkholderiales bacterium | reverse complement strand
TCAGGTTGCCCTGCGCGTCCTTGACCACCTCGGTGACGAAGGTGGTGCCGATGGCCTGCCGGTTCTCGTCGAGCTTGACGTCGCCGGTGGGCGTCTTCAGCGTCATCGTCGACAACATCTGGCGGTAGCGCTGCTGGTTGTTGGAGAGGTCGCCATTGACCGCCGCCAGCCCGTCGAGCGCGGCCTTCATGTTGACGTGGTAGACGAAGGCAAACAGGCTGGGGCTGGGGAAGCCGCCGGCCGAGACGGGGAAGTTCTTGCGGTAGTCAGCGACGAAGGCGCGCCACTCGGCGCCGTCGAAGCTGTCGGCCATCGGGCCGGCCGAAATGGTGCCGACCAGCGATTCGCGCCGCTTGCCGCGGTAATTCAGCACGTCCTGGCTGACCGTGATGCTGCCGCCCATCATCGGCTTCTCGCCGCCCGAGGCCTCGTACTGGTTGAGAAAGTTCACCGCGTCGGCGCCGCCCAGGATCACCAGCAGCGCGTCCACGTCACGCGGGATGCGCGCGATGGTCGAGGCGTAGTCCTTGCCGCCCAGCGGCACCCAGGCCTTTAGCGGCACCTTGCCGCCCAGACGGCAGAACTCGCTCATGAAGCCCTGCACCTGCGAGTACGGGAAGGCGTAGTCCTCGGCAATCACCATCACGCGCTTGTAGCCCTTGTCCCAGGCCGCCTGGCCCAGGCCCACCATCCACTGTGCGCCTTCGGTGTTGAAGCGGAAGAAGTTGGGGCTGGGGCTGACCAGCGTGGTCGCCTGAGCGCCCGAGCCGCCGTTGATGAAGGTCACCTGCGGCTGCGTCTTGGAGTAGTCCTTGACGGCGATGCCCTCGCCGCCCGACAGCGGGCCGACCATGATCTCGACCTTGTCCTGCTCGACCAGCTTGCGCACCGCATTCACCGCCACGTCGGGGCTGGCGTTGGAGCTGGCCTTGACGAGCTCGATGCGGCGCCCGGCGACGGTGCCACCGCGCTGCATCAAGGCCATTTCTGCGCCGCGCATGCCGTCGGCGCCGCCGGCCGCGAACGGGCCTTCCAGTGTGGCGAGCAGGCCGATCTTCAGGGGCTGGCCCTGCGCGAAGGCGCTACCGCCCATGGCCAGGGCGGCCGCTGCACCGATCAACGAACGAACCAAAAACCGCTTGTTCACTTTCACGCTTGTCTCCTTGGGGTTGGCGTTGTTGTGGCCTGTTGCGGGCCGAAGCGCTGACGCAGCTTCGCCCACAAGCCGAGCAGGCCGTCGGGGGAAAACAGGACGATGACGAGGAACACCACGCCGATCACGAGGTTGAAGCGCTCGCGGTCGATGACGTCGATGGCGAAGGTCTGCAGCAGCACGAAGACGATCGCGCCGAGAAAGGCGCCGATGGGGTGGCGCATGCCGCCGAGCACGGCGATGACCAGGATATTGATCAGCCAGCCGGTGTTTACCGAGTTGGGCGTGATCAGCCCGTTGTACCAGACGAGCAGGATGCCGCCGATGCCCGCCAGCAAACCCGCCACGGCATAGGCGGCGACGCGGTGCGCGGTGACGTTGTAGCCCAGCGCGTTCATGCGCCGCGGGTTGTCGCGCACGCCCTGCAGCGTGATGCCGAAAGGCGTGCGCACCAGCCACTTGATGCCGAAGTAGCCGGCCAGGCTGAAGAACAGCACGAGGAAGTAGAACGGCATCGGGCCGCGCCACTGGATGCCGAAGACGGTGGGCGGGTAGACCTTCTGGAAGCCCTGGAAGCCGTTGAAGACGGTGTAGTTCTGCAGGGCCAGATAGTAGAAGGCCACGCCGATGGCCAGCGTGATCATGATCGTGTAGATGCCTTCGGTGCGCACCGACAGCCAGCCGATCAGCGCCGCGCAGATGACTGCGATGGCGAGCGAGAAGAGCACCGCCACCCACCACGGCCAGCCCAGGCTGGTGGCGGTGGCGCTGGTGCCGAGGATCGAGACGCCGTAGCCGGCAATGCCTGCGACCGTCATCTGCGCCAGCGAGACCATGCCGCCGTAGCCGCCGAGGAAGGTCAGCGACAGCGCGATCAGCCCGAGGGTGAGCGACTGCGCGGCGACCTGGAAGGTGAAGAAGGGCGTGGCGAAGAACGGGAAGGCGAGCACGAAGACGAGCACGAAGACATGCCGGGCCTCCAGATGGCGCCAGAGGAACCTGAGCCAGCGCGGCGCGTCGCTGTCGGCGTAGGGGTCGGGCGCGGGTAAGGCCGCCGCGGGCGTGCCGGCCTTGGGCAGCGGCAGCGGCCGGGCGGCGGCTGCCAGCCCGGTGTTCATGGCACGGCGCCAGTAGGCTGCACTCATCGGGCGGGCCTCATGCGGGTTTGCCCATGATGCCGCGCGGCCTGAAGGCCAGCACCCCTACCAGGATGACGAAGGTAAAGACCACGCTGTAGGTGGGCGCGTAGGCCAGGCCATAGGTCTCGGCCAGCCCGAGGATGGCCGCGCCGATGGCGGCGCCTACCACGCTGCCCATGCCGCCGACGATGACCACGATGAGCGAGGCGAGCAAGAGCCGCGTGTCCTCGCCCGGCACCATCGAGAGCTCCACCGCGCCGATCACGCCGCCCAGGCCGGCCAGGCCCGCGCCGAGCATGAAGGTAATCGCAAAGACCAGGTTCACGTTGATGCCGGCGGCGGCCAGCATCGCGCGGTCGTCCACGCCGGCGCGGATCATGGTGCCGACCTTGGTGCGGTTGAGCAGCCACCACAGGAAGAGCCCGATGACGATGCCGAAGCCGAGCAGGCTCAGCCGGTAGGCCGAATAGGCGCGGATGACAGGGATGTCGCGGATCGGCCCCTGCAGCCATTCAGGGGCTTCCATCTGGTAGACCTGGCCGGTGAAGATCCACAGCAGGACGTCGGCGATGACGATCGACAGCCCGATCGTCACCATCGTCTGACGCAGGTCCTGGCCCTGCATGTGGCGCAGGATCAGTACCTGGATCAGCAGCCCGGCAATGGCCGCGGCAAGAAAGCCGCCGGCAATCGCCAGCACCCACCAGCCGGTCTTCTCGGCGATGACGAAGCCCACGTAGCCGCCCAGCAGGTACAGCGAGCCATGCGCCAGGTTGACGTTGCGCATCAGCCCGAAAACCAGCGTGAAGCCGCTGGCGACGATGAAGTACAGCGACGCCAGCGTCAGCCCGTTGAGCAGCGTGAGCAGATACAGCCGCGTGTTGTCGGCCAGCGCCCAGAGCGAGAAGACGCCGATCGGCCCGCCGATCAGCAGCCACAGCAGCCACCGGTTGCGCTGCGTGCGCGTCATCCGATGCGCTCCGGCGTGCGGTCCCAGGCGCGCTGCGAGGCGATCGCCGGCGCCTTGGCGAACTGGCCGTCCTTCATCACCGCCAGGATGCGCTTGGGGTCACGCAGGATGCTCAGGTTGGACAGCGGGTCGCCGTCGATCAGCAGCAGGTCGGCCAGGAAGCCTTCCTTGACCTGGCCCAGTTCGTGGCCG
>JBBQOR010000382.1:0-3456 GCA_038331055.1 Burkholderiales bacterium | reverse complement strand
CGCAGCACGGTCAGGCTTTCCTGCGGCGAGCCCTTGTTGTCGAAGGCCACGATCTCGAACTTGACGCCGGCCGGGTTCTTCTTGCTCAGTTGCTCGGCCATGAACTGCCAGCCCTTGAGCTGGTTCTGACCGACGTTGGCGAAGGGGCCGGACAACGGGTCGATAAAGCCGATCTTCACGGTCTGGCCCGCCTGGGCGAAGACCGAGCCGGCGGCGAAGGCCAGCGTCAGCGCCAGCGGCAATGCAAGGGGTTTGCTGTGTCGGATCACGTCTTGTCTCCTGTGAGGTATGCGAAACCGGCCAACGGTAGCCGAACTGAATGCCCGACTGCTTCAGGGACTACCCCAAACCGCCGGCGATCGGCGCAGCCGATGACTACACTGGTGCGCATGAATTCCGCTGCTGCCCTGCCCCTGGTCTGGCGCAACCGCTTCGCCGCCCTCGGCGAAGGGTTCTTCACGTCGCTGACCGCCGAGGCCCTGCCCGCCCCGCACTGGGTGGCCGTCAGCGACGGCTGCGCGGCCGACCTGGGCCTGCCCGCAGACTGGCGGCAGCGTGAAGACGGGCTGGCCTTGCAGGTTTTAAGCGGCAACACCACATGGCCGGGCATGCAGCCTCTTGCCAGCGTTTACAGCGGGCACCAGTTCGGCGTCTGGGCCGGCCAGCTGGGCGATGGCCGAGCACTGACGTTGGGCGAGGTCGACAGCCCCGCCGGTCCGATGGAGCTGCAGCTCAAGGGCGCCGGCCTGACGCCCTACTCGCGCATGGGCGATGGCCGGGCTGTGCTTCGTTCGTCGATCCGCGAGTTCCTCTGCTCCGAGGCCATGCACGCGCTGGGCGTGCCGACCACACGCGCGCTGTGCATCGTGGGCTCGCCGCTGCCGGTGCGCCGCGAGACGATCGAGACGGCCGCCGTCGTCACCCGGGTGGCGCCGAGCTTCCTTCGCTTCGGTCACTTCGAGCACTTCGCCCATCACGACCAGCCGGCTCGGCTCAAGCAGCTGGCCGACTTCACGATCGAGCACTTCTACCCCGCGTGCCGCGACGCCGCATCGCGGTACGCCGCGCTGCTGCAGGCCGTCACCCAGCGCACCGCCGCGATGGTGGCGCAGTGGCAGGCGGTGGGTTTCTGCCACGGCGTGATGAACACCGACAACATGTCGATTCTGGGCCTGACCATCGACTACGGCCCGTTCGGCTTTCTGGATGCCTTCGACCCCGGCCACATCTGCAACCACAGCGACCGCGCCGGCCGCTACGCCTACGCCTGCCAGCCCAACGTCGCCTTCTGGAACCTCCACGCACTGGCTCAGGCGCTGCTGCCGCTGATCGGCGACGGTGATGCCGGCCGCGACGGCGCGCTGGCGGCGCTCGAGACCTACAAGACCAGTTTCCCCGCAGCGATGCTGGCGGCGCTGAGCGCCAAGCTCGGGCTGCGCGAGCCCCGTGGCGAACCCGACCGCGAGCTGGCCGATGAGTTGTTGCGCCGCATGGCCGCTGACCACGCCGACTTTACGATCACCTTTCGCCGGCTGTGCGACTTCCGCAGCGCCGAGGGCGAACGCAACGACGCGGTGCGCGACCTGTTCACCGACCGCGAGGCCTTCGACGACTGGGCGCTGCGCTACGCCGCGCGGCTGCGCAGCGAAGCCAGCGACGACGCGGTGCGGGCGCAGCGCATGCGCCAGGCCAACCCGAAGTTCGTGCTGCGCAACCACCTGGCCGAGACCGCCATCCGCGCCGCGCAGGGCGGCGATTTCAGCGAGGTGCAACTGCTGCTGAAAGTTCTGAGTCGCCCGTTCGACGAACAGCCCGAACACGCGGCCTATGCCGACTTCCCGCCCCACTGGGCGCAACAACTCGAAGTTTCCTGCTCCTCATGATCCACGAACACGACGACCCCCGCTACCCGGTGCGCAAGAGCAACGCCGAATGGAAGGCCGAACTCGATCCGATGCAGTACGAGGTGGCGCGTCTTGCGGCCACCGAGCGCGCGTTCAGCGGCAAGTACTGGGATCACTTCGACGCCGGCCGCTACAACTGCGTGGGCTGCGGCACGCCGTTGTTCGAATCGAGCACCAAGTTCGACGCCGGCTGCGGCTGGCCCAGCTACTGGGAGCCGGTGAACAGCGAAGTCGTCGAGCGCATTGTCGACCGCAGCCACGGCATGGAGCGCATCGAGGTGCGCTGCAACCGATGCGGCAGCCACCTCGGCCACGTCTTCGACGACGGCCCGCAGCCGACCGGTGAGCGCTTCTGCATCAACTCTGCGGCGATCAGCTTCCAGCCCAAGCCATGAGCGGCGTGGGCGCGGGTATAGAGCAGACGCTGCGCGAGGCGCTGGCGCCGCTGTCGATCGTGGTGCAGGACGACAGCGCCCAGCACGCCGGCCATGCCGGCGCGCGTGAAGGCGGGCATTTCACGGTGCGCCTGACCAGCACGCGCTTCGCCGGCCTGGGCCGGCTGGCTCGACATCGCCTTGTGTATGATGCTCTGGGCTCCCTGCCGATGCGGGGAATCCACGCGCTGGCGATCGATGCCCGCGCCCCCGACGAGGCTTGAACGCCCGTCGGCTCGCCGTCCCGCCACCCCGCCGAGCGCCTTGCCGGCCAGCACCAGAAGACCCCCACCCATGAGCTCAAAACCCTTCGCCCTGCGCGCGGCGATCCTGCTGGCCGCCTCGGCGCTTGTGCTGCCGCTGGCCGCGCAGGCGCAGAACATCGCCATCGTCAACGGCAAGCCGGTGCCCAAGGCGCGCATGGACATCCTGCTGCAGCAGGTGGCGCGCCAGGGACAGCCGGTCGGGCCGGAGATCGAAGCCCGCGCCCGCGACGAAGTGGTGCTGCGCGAGATCTTTTCGCAAGAGGCCGAGCGCCGCGGCATTCAGGCCAGCGCCGATTACCGCGCGCAGATGGAGATCGCGCGCCAGAGCATCCTGATCCGCGAACTGTTCGAGGATTACAAGAAGAAGAACCCGGTCAGCGATGCCACGGCCAAGGTCGAGTACGACAAGGCGCGGGCGCAGCGCGCCGGCACCGAAATCCGTGCGCGCCACATCCTGGTCGAGGGCGAGGACGAGGCGAAGTCGTTGATCACGCAGATCAAGGCAGGCGCCAAGTTCGAGGACCTGGCGAAGAAGTTTTCGAAGGACCCGGGCTCCGGTGAGCAGGGTGGCGATCTGGGCTTCGCGCTACCCTCGAACTACGTGCCCGAGTTCGGCCAGGCCATGACGCGGCTGAAGAAGGGCGAGATGACCGATGCGCCGGTGAAGTCGCAGTTTGGCTGGCACATCATCCGCGTCGAGGACACCCAAGCCGCGCAGTTCCCGGCCTTCGACGACGTGAAGGCGCAGTTGAAGACGCAGATGGAACAGGCCAACCTGCAGGCTTTCCAGGAAGAACTGAGGCAGAAGGCGAAGACCGACTACAAGTTTGCGCGCTGATCGCCGCCCCGCCT
>JBBQOR010000381.1:0-3462 GCA_038331055.1 Burkholderiales bacterium | reverse complement strand
GAAGGTGGCGGTGTGCTGCTGCACCGCAGCGATACAGCGTGGTCTGCTCGGGGCGGTGGCGCTCGTAGTGGACCGGGCCGCCGTCGGGCGCTCCGAGCGCAGCAATAGGCTGCGTACAGATGGCCTGCACGTGGGGCTCATGTCGAATCCGTAGTGCTTCACGGTCTCAAACCGAGCGGCGCGCCGCCATTGCCCTGTCGAGTGCCTTCTTGTCGGTGCACACCTGAAGGTGTCAACGGCCTTTGAAGAGACTGCGCAACGATCGCAGGCGCGAAGTCAGGGTGCTCCGAAGCGGCCGGTCGGGAGCACCCGCTCGTTGGCCTGCTGCCGGCAGTGAGCGCAAGGAAGCTGAGGGCCTGCGGCTGACGCCCGACCTGGCCGCACGGCTGGACGCGCTGATCAACACGCGCACGGTCAGCGGCTCGCTACAGCGCGGCCACGCAAACCGAGATCGACACCGAAGAGTTCGCCGCGCCCTCTCGAGGCGCGCGGCTACCAGCCTTCGCTGCCCGGGTCGCCCTTGAAAGGCCCGATCACCTCGTCGGTGATCCAGCCGGCGTAGAAGTGGCCGGGCTGCGGGCGCACGCGCTGCCCGTCGATGCGGCAGTCCAGCGGCCCCGGATAGAAACCGACATGGTCGCGCAGCGCGGCGAAGGCCGGCGTGGGATCGGGGTAGGACCAGGCGACGCGGGCCAGCGTGCGGCCCGGCAGCACGATCGACCAGTACACGGCCGCGCCTTTCCACTCGCAGAAAGAGCGGCCGGACGCGGACTGAAGCAGTTCGGCCTTCAGATCGGCCAGCGGCAGGTAGAAGGTCGGCGGGCTGGCGGTCTCGAGCACACGCAGCGCGCGCCGGGTGCGGGCGATCTCGATGCCATCACCGCCGATGACGACCTCACGCGCGTCCAGCGCCAGCCGAGGCGGACGCGGATAGTCCCAGACCGACTCCTGCCCCGGCCCGGGAGTCGCCGCGAAGGGCGGCCGCTCGTCGCCCGTCCAGTGCCACATCAGCGGCCCCCTCGCGCAGCGTCACGCGCCAGCCGCAAGCCCGCAAACTGCCAGCGTGCGGTGGCGGGGAAGAAGTTGCGGTAGCTGGCGCGCAGATGTGATTTCGGTGTCGCAAACGAGCCGCCGCGCAGCACCAGCTGATCGACCATGAACTTGCCGTTGTACTCACCCGCCGCCCGCGCCGGCAGCGGCTGCAGCGCATCGCTCTCCAGCAGATTGCCTTGCAGCGAATGGCAGGAAGCCGCGGCGTGCTCCCACTCGGCTTCGGTCGGCAGGCGCGAAGGCGGCGCGTCGGGATGCTGCGCGGCATGCCAGCGCGCGTAGGCCTCGGCCTCGAAGAAGCTGATGTTCACCATCGGCCGCGCTGGCGCCAGTGGCTGCAGCCCGTGCAGGCCGAAGACCTGCCAGCCGGCGCCGTCGCGCAGCCAGTACAGCGGCGCCTGCAGGCCCTGCGCGGCCAGCCAGTCCCAGCCAGCCGAGAGCCACCAGCGTGGATCGCGGTAGGCGCCGTCATCGACGAACTGCCGCCACTCGCCCTGTGTCACCGGGCGCTGCGCCAGCGAATACGAGGCCAGCCCGCAGCGGTGGCGCGGCAGCTCGTTGTCGAAGGCGAAGCCGGCATGGATGATGTCGTGGCCGATGTCGACCGCGCCGCCCTCGAACGGCAGCCAGTCAATTGCGCCGCCAGCGGGCTCGACCATAGACGCAGGTGCAAGCGCCGGCGCACGGCGGTAAGCCGGGCGCAGCGGGCTGCACGACAGCAGATGCAGCGCATCGGTCAGCAGCAGCTCCTGGTGCTGCTGCTCGTGGTGCAGCCCGAGTTCGAGCAGGCCGAGCGCTTCGTCTGGCAGGCCACGCCGGCACAGCGCGGCCAGCCGCTCGTCGACCGCCGCGCGCCACGCCAGCACCTCGCGCAGCGCGGGGCGCGTCAGCAGCCCACGCTGCGGCCGCGGATGGCGCTCGCCGACCGCCTGGTAGTAGCTGTTGAAGAGCATGCGGAAGTTCGCATCGAAGGGCCGGAACTCCGGCTCGAATCGCTCCAGCACCATCGTCTCGAAGAACCAGGTGGTGTGCGCCAGATGCCACTTGGTCGGGCTGGCGTCGGGCATCGACTGCACCTGCGCGTCTTCGGCGCTCAGGGGGGCGGCCAGCGCCTCGGTCTGGCGCCGCACCGCGTGCAGGCGGTCGAGAAGGGCATCAGCGTTCATCGTCTTGCCGGGTGACTGCATGGCCCGCATGGTACGGGCCCTGTCGAAGGCATGCAGAAGGCTGGCTGGCGGCGGCAGCGCAGGCTCAGATCGGCTCGAAGCGCGGCCGCCAACGGCCGGCCACGCACACGGCCTCGAAGAACATGGCGTGCGGGCGCACCCACCAGCCGCTGTCGTTGTTCAGCGGCCGGTAGACGACCAGCGGCTCGAGCGTCTCGCTGTGGCGCGCGGCGCCCAGCACCTCGTACACGCCGCCCTTGTAGTGGCAGTAGCGGCCGGGCGGCGTGGGTGGCAGCGGGGGCAGATCGGACATGCGCTGCATTGTCCGATGGCCCGCGCGGCGGCCGCTCAGCGCAGCTGCAGCTCTTGCGTCAGGCGCTCGACCTGGCGGCCTTGCGGCAGCTCGAAGTTCAGCTCGAAGCTCAACTCCCAACGCCCGGCCATGTGCAGCATCAGACCTTCGGCCCGCCAGCGGCCGGGCGCGGGCGAGGTGATGCTCGGGCGGTAGTTCATGCCATGGCCGTGCTGCGGCATGCGGGCGTCCACCCGCACGCTGTCGGGCATCGGCGCATCGCCCTTCGGGCACACCACCATGTCCACCGCGACAGGCCGGCCCGTCGCCCAAGGGGCCGGCTGCGGCGCGAAGGCCAGCACATGGCGCGTGCCCTGCAGCCGTTGCGGCCGCACCAGCGCGCCACCGCAATCCGCCTGCGCGGCCTGCACCGCCGGGCTGGCCGGCGCCGCGGTGGCCGCCGCCGCGAGCGCAAGCAGAGCTGAGCACAGGCGTGCGAGCCGACGGTGCGTCAGTGCGGACGATGGCGCCGGTACGGTCATGGTTCGACGCCGAAGAGCCAGTGGAGCAGGCGCCGATTCTCGCCCGACGCTGCGCAGGGCGGCGGCCGCAGCGCCCTCGGCAGCACCTAAGATCGCGGCCTTCGCCACCGCTGCCGGCCCGCGTGCGCCTTCTTCTCGTCTCCGATCTGCACTACACGCTGCCGCAGCTCGATTGGGTGGTGCGCGTCGCCCCCGGCTACGACCTGGTAGTGGTGGCCGGCGACAGCCTGGACATCAGCTCGGCGGTACCGCTGGACGTGCAGAGCGTGGTGCTGCTGCGCTACTTCGACTTGCTCGAGGCGGCCAGCCGCGTGGCTGTCTCCTCGGGCAACCATGACCTCACCGGCCCCGACGCGCAAGGCGAGAACTGCGCCCTGTGGCTGGCGCAGGCGCGCGCCGCCGGGGTGCCGAC
>JBBQOR010000380.1:0-3468 GCA_038331055.1 Burkholderiales bacterium | reverse complement strand
CCGGCCACGCGCCCGGCCGCGGCCTCGACATCAGCCAGCGTGATGGCGAAAGGGAAATGCAAAGGGATAGGCAAAGGGCAAGGCAAAGGCAACCCTCTCAGCCGGTGCCTCCGACGGTCAGCCGCTCGATGCGCAAAGTGGGCTGGCCCACGCCCACGGGTACGCTCTGGCCTTCCTTGCCGCAGACGCCGACGCCGCTGTCGAGTTGCATGTCGTCGCCGATCATCGTCACGCGTGTCAGTGCGTCGGGGCCGTTGCCGATGATCGTCGCGCCCTTCACCGGGTACAGGATCTTGCCGTTCTCGACCCAGAAGGCCTCGCTGGCCGAGAAGACGAACTTGCCGCTGGTGATGTCGACCTGGCCGCCGCCGAAGTTGCTGGCGTACAGGCCGCGTTTGATGCTGGCGATGATCTCGCCGGGTGCGCGCGTGCCGCCCAGCATATAGGTGTTGGTCATGCGCGGCATCGGCACGTGGGCGTAGCTTTCACGGCGGCCGTTGCCGGTGGGCGCCACGCCCATCAGCCGGGCGTTCAGGCTGTCCTGGATGTAGCCCTTCAGGATGCCGTCTTCGATCAGCACGTTGCGCTGGCTGACCTGGCCCTCGTCGTCGACGTTCAGGCTGCCGCGGCGGTCGGGCAGCGTGCCGTCGTCGAGCACGGTCACGCCCTTGGCCGCCACGCGCTGGCCGACGCGGCCGCTGAAGGCGCTGCTGCCCTTGCGGTTGAAGTCGCCCTCCAGGCCGTGGCCGATGGCCTCGTGCAGCAGCACGCCGGGCCAGCCGGGGCCTTTCACCACGTTCATCACGCCGGCCGGCGCCGGGCGGCTCTCGAGATTGGTCAGTGCCGCGTTCACTGCCTGATTCACGTACTGCTCGAGCAGTGCATCCTGAAAGTAACCCAGGCCGAAGCGCCCGCCGCCGCCGCTGCTGCCGACCTCGCGCCGGCCGTCCTGCTCGGCGATCACCGTCACCGACACCCGCACCAGCGGCCGCACGTCGGCCGCGCGGGTGCCGTCGGCGCGCGCCACCAGCACCACGTCGTACTCGGCAGCCACGCCGGCCATCACCTGCACGATGCGCGGATCCTTGGCGCGGGCGAGTTTCTCCACCCTTTCCAGCAGGGCCACCTTCTGCGCGCTGTCCAGCGTGCCGATGGGGTCGGTCGGCGCGTACAGCACGCGGCTGCGCGCGATCTTGGGCGCGCGCACACCGCCACCCACCTTGACGCGCCGCTGCTGGCCGGCGGCGGCGATGGTGCGCACGGTGCGCGCGGCATCCATCAGCGAATCCACCGACAGGTCGTCGCTGTACGCGAAGGCGGTCTTCTCGCCGGCCACCGCGCGCACGCCCACGCCCTGGTCGATGCTGAAGCTGCCGCTCTTGACGATGCCTTCCTCCAGGCTCCAGCCTTCGTGGCGGGTGGTCTGGAAGTACAGATCGGCGTCGTCGACGCGGTGCTCGCGGATGGTGGCCAGCGCGCGCACCAGAACCTCCTCGCTGAGGCCGAAGGGTTCGAGCATCAGCTCGCGGGCGATGGCGAGTCGCTCGATCGTCGGTTCGCGGGAGATCATCGGCAGTCCTTCTGTAGTCGAATTTCATTGTAGGAGCCGGGTTCGGACGGTGCTGATCGACCGCCCAGCCTTGATCAGGCTTCGGCGCTGTCGCTGCCTGTGTCGCTGCCTGTGTCGCTGCCTGTGTCGGCGCCCCGCAGCGCCAGCGCCTGCGGATACAGCGCGTTGCGCGGCGCGCCGGTGATCTCGGCGGCCAGCGCCACCGCCTGCCTGAGCGGCAGCTCACGCAGCAGTACGGTGAGCGTGCGGGTGGCGGCTTCGTCGTCCGCCCCGGCGGCCGCCGGCTGCCCGTGCAGCACCAGCACGAACTCGCCGCGCCGGTGGTTCGGGTCGGCCGCCAGCCAGGCGGGCAAGGCCGCAGCGTCCATCGTCACGATGTGCTCGAACTGCTTGGTCAGCTCGCGGCACAGCGTCACGCGGCGCGCCGGCGCGTGACTCGAAAGTCCGGCTGAAAGTTCGGCAGAAAGTCCGGCCGCCAGTTCGGCGGCCAGCGCCTCGATGCGGTGTGGTGCCTCGAACAGCACCTGCGTGACGTTGGCGGCCATCACGGCGCGCAGCGCCTGCGTGCGCGCCGCACCGCGTGCCGGCAGGAAGCCGCTGAAGGCAAAGCCGCCGGGCTGCACATCGCCCGCTGCGCTGAGCGCGGCCAGCACGCTGCTCGGCCCGGGGATCGGCAGCACGCGGTGGCCGGCGGCGCGCGCGGCGGCTACCAGCCGCGCGCCGGGGTCGGAGACGGCCGGCGTGCCGGCGTCGCTGATGCAGACCACCCGCTCGCCGCGCGCCAGGTGCGCCAGCACGCGCACGGCCGACTGCTGCTCGTTGTGCTCGTGCAGCGCCAGCATCGGCTTGACCAGGCCAAGGTGGCGCAGCAGCCCGCCCGCCACCCGCGTATCCTCGCAAGCCACCAGATCGGCCAGTGCGAGCAGGTGGATCGCGCGCAGCGTCAGGTCGGCCAGATTGCCGATCGGCGTGGCCACCACGTACAGCGCGCCGCCGGGATGCTGCTGCCCGGCAGCAGCGGCCTGCGCAGCAGCGATCAGCAAGGAAGCGTCGATGGTCAAGGCGGCAGGTTTGACGGGGGCTGCGTTGGAGGGCAAGGCGTCGGCTGGACGCAAGCTCGCCGGCGACGCCGCCGAGGCGCAGGCCCTGGGCTTCCTGCAGGCCCGCGGTCTGACGCTGGTGCAGCGCAATTATCGGGTGGCACGCGGCGCGTCGGCGCGTGGCGGCGAGGTCGATCTGATCCTGCGCGCGCGTGACGGCACGCTGGTCTTCGTCGAGGTGCGTTCGCGAAGCAGCACGGCGCAAGGCGGCGCGGCCGCCAGCATCGGCAGCGCCAAGCGGCGTCGCCTGGTCTACGCCGCGCAGCACTTCCTGCTGGCACTGCCCACACCGCCGCCATGCCGCTTCGATGTGGTGGCCATCGACGACGGGCACATCGAGTGGCTGCCCGCGGCCTTCGACGCCGGTTGAGCGCTTCGCGCCTCGGAACCCTGGCGCGCAGCCCGTGTCATAAGATCGATGGACATGCTCGAGCCCCGCATCCAGCAGCACTTCTTCGACAGCGCCGACCTGCAGTACCAGACGGCCGAGACACTGTCGCGGCCCCTGGCCGAGGCGGCACAGGCGATCGTCGGCGCGCTCACGTCGGGCGGCAAGCTGCTGATCGGTGGCGGCGCCGGTGGCGCCGCGGCGCTGGCGGCTTACGCGGCCACTCTGGCGGTCGGCCGCTTCGAGCGCGAGCGGCCGCCGCTGGCCGCGCTGGCGCTGGTCACCGACGTCGCTGCCGTGGCGCAGCTGCAGGCGCTGGGCCAGCCGGGCGACGTGCTGCTGCTGCTCAGCGCAGGCGGCGACGTGGCGCCACTGCGCGCGCTGCTCGACGCAGCGCACAGCGGCGATCT
>JBBQOR010000379.1:0-3473 GCA_038331055.1 Burkholderiales bacterium | reverse complement strand
AGTTCAATGGCCACGCGCATCTGCTGATCTGGGACCGCGGGCGCTTCGAGCGCGTCGACCTGCGCGAGGGCGATGTCTTCCTGATGGCCCCGCACGTGCTGCACTCGCCGCAACGGCCCGAGCCCGACAGCCGATGCCTGGTGGTCGAACGCCAGCGGCCCGCCGGTCTGACCGACGCCTTCCAGTGGCACTGCGCGCACTGCGGCACGCTGGTGCGGCGCCTCGAGCTGCAGCTGAACGACATCGTCGCCGACCTGCCCGCCGCCTACGAGCGCTTCTACCAGTCGAGCGACGAAGAACGGCGCTGCCCGCAGTGCGCCGCGGTTCACCCAGGCCGTGGCCACCTCGCCTGGCATCAGGCGCTGGCCTCGTCCGGCCTTCTCAGTGAACGCACTCCGGTGGCCGACCGATGATCGACATCCATTCGCACTGCTTTCCGCAAATCAGCCGTGAGATGGCCCACGCGGTCGATGCCGAGCGCGCGCCCTGGTTGCAGATCGAGCCCGGCGGCGCACGCGGCCACATCATGCTGGGCGATCGCGCCTTCCGGCCGGTTCTGCCCTCGTTGTGGGACGCGCAGGTGCGGCTGGCCGAGCTCGATCGTCAAGGGCTGACGATGCAGGTGGTCTGCGCCACGCCGGTGATGTTCGGCTACGCCTGGCCTGCGGCGCACGCCGCCGACTGGGCTGCACGCATGAACGACGCCGTGCTGGGCTACTGCGCCGCCGCGCCGACGCGGCTGAAGGCGCTGGCGCAGGTGCCGCTGCAGGACACGGCGCTGGCCTGCCGCGCGGCCGACGACGCGATGGCGGCGGGCCACATCGGCGTGCAGATCGGCAACCATGTCGGTGAGCGCGACCTCGACGACCCGGCGCTGCTGGACTTCCTCGTCCACTGCGCCAGGCAAGGCATCCCGCTGCTGGTGCACCCGTGGGACATGATGGGCGGCGGCCGCATGAAGAAGTGGATGCTGCCCTGGCTGGTGGCGATGCCGGCCGAGACGCAGCTGGGCATGCTGTCGCTGATCCTGTCCGGCGCGCTGGAGCGCATTCCGGCCTCGCTGAAGATCTGCTTCGCGCATGGCGGCGGCAGCTTCGCCTGGCTGCTCGGCCGCGTCGACAACGCCTGGCGCCAGCGCGACATCGTGCGCGCCGACTGCCCGCAGCTGCCGAGCAGCTACGCACGGCGGCTGCACGTGGACAGTGCCGTCTTCGACCCCGGCGCGCTGCGCCTGCTGGTCGACACGATGGGCGCCGAACGCGTGATGCTGGGCACCGACCAGCCCTTTCCGCTGGGCGAAGGCGACGCCGGCACGCTGGTGCGCAGCGCCGTCTTCCTGGGCGAAGACGAGCGCGCCCGCATCCTGCGCGGCAACGCCGAGGCCTTCTTCGGCTTGGCACCGCGGCCGGTGGTGTCTGCGTAGGAACCCCGTTGGTGGCGGTGCCGGGGCGCACGTAGACTTCACAGCATCACCGCCCACTCCCCTGGAGAGACCATGCTGCGCAACTTCATCCGCACCGCCGCCACCGCGGCGGCCCTGGCCACCACGGCGCTGCTGGCCCAGGCCCAGGCCCCGGCCCCGATCAAGATCGGCTTCATGGCTGAACTCTCGGGCCCGCAGGGCGCCCTCGGACAAGACCAGTACGACGCCTTCATGCTCGTCGTCGAGCGCAACGGCGGCCGTCTCGGCGGCGTGCCGGTGCAGGTGATCCGCGAGGACAGCCAGCTCAAGCCCGACGTGGCCACGCAGATCGTGCAAAAGCTGATCGAGAAGGACAACGTCTCGATCATCACCGGCATCACCTTCAGCAACGTGATGATGGCCGTGCACAAGCCGATCACGGAGAAGGGCGTGTTCCTGATCGGCAGCAACGCCGGCCCGGCCCCCATCGCCGGCGCGCAGTGCTCGCCCTTTCAGTTCATCACCTCCTGGCAGAACGACAACCAGGCCGAGGTGGTGGGCCGGTACGCCACCGACAAGGGCTACAAGCGCGTCATCGGCATGGCCCCCAACTACCAGGCGGGCAAGGACTTCGTCGCCGGCTTCAAGCGCATGTACAAGGGCGAGGTGATCGACGAGATCTACACGCCGCTGAACCAACCCGACTTCAGCGCCGAACTCGCCCAGGTGGCGGCCAAGAACCCCGATGCGATCTATGTCTTCTACCCGGGCGGCCTGGGCGTGAACTTCATCCGCCAGTACCAGCAGGCCGGCTTGCTGGGCAAGATTCCGCTGCTGTCGTCGTCCACCACCGACGGCAGCACGCTGCCGGCGCAGCAGGCGGCGGCGCTGGGCGTGATCAGCGGCACCTTCTGGGGCCCGGACTTCAACAACCCGGCCAACCGCCAGTTCGTCGACGAGTTCGAGAAGAAGTTCAACCGCATCCCCAGCCAGTACGCGGCGCAGAGCTACGACGCGGCGCAGCTGCTTGATTCGGCGATCGCCAAGGTGCGCGGCAACATGGCCGACAAGAACGCCTTCCGCGCCGCGCTGAAGGCGGCCGATTTCAAGAGCGTGCGCGGCAACTTCCGCTTCAACACCAACCACTTCCCGATCCAGGACCAGCACATCTTCGAAGTGGCGCGTGACGCCAAGGGCCGCGTCAGCCTGAAGACCATCGCCACCCCGCTGAAGGACCACGGCGACGCCTACGCCTCGCTGTGCAAGATGTAGTCGCACCCGGCCTGCACTGACCCACCGGGGGCCGGCCGCGTGCCGGCCCCTTCTTCGTCTGCCTTCGCCCGGGCCCTGCCCCCACCCTCCGCGTGACCACCGGCCTCTTCCTGACCCAGCTGCTCAACGGCGTGCAGCTCGGCGTGCTGCTGTTCCTGCTGGCCTCGGGGCTGACGCTGGTCTTCGGCATCATGAACTTCGTGAACCTGACCCATGGTTCGCTGTACATGATGGGCGCGTACTTCGCTGCGGCGGGTTACAACGCCTTCGACAGTTCCTTCCTCGCCGCCGCGCTGGTGGCGATACCTGGCACGATGCTGCTGGGCTTCGTGGTCGAGCGGCTGGCGCTGGCCACGCTCTACACCCGCGACCACCTCGACCAGGTGCTGGCCACCTTCGGTCTGATCCTCTTCTTCAACGAGGTGGTGCGCGCCATCTGGGGCCCGGCCTCGGTCTACATGAACGTGCCGCAGGCCCTGTCGGGCACGGTCAGCCTGTTCGGGCTGCCCTATCCGGCGTACCGCTTCGCCATCATCACGGTGGGCCTGCTGGTGGGGCTGGCGCTGTACCTGGTCATCCACCGCACCCGCGTGGGCATGCTGATCCGCGCCGGCGCCAGCAACCCGCAGATGGTCTCGGCGCTGGGGGTCGACATCAAGGGCCTGAACTCGCTGGTCTTCGCGCTCGGCGCCGGCCTGGCGGGGCTGGCGGGGCTGATGGCGGGGCCGATCGTCAGCGTGCAATCGGGCATGGGCGAGCCAATCCTGATCCTTACGCTGGTGGTCATCGTCACCGGCGG
>JBBQOR010000378.1:0-3499 GCA_038331055.1 Burkholderiales bacterium | reverse complement strand
TGCCGTGCTGTCGTTGCCGGTGTGCACTTTGGTGATGGCAAGCTTCTTTCAGGACATACCGCCCGACCTCGAGGCGGCGGCGATGGTAGACGGCTGCTCGCGTGTCGGCGCGCTGTTCAAGGTCGTCGTGCCGCTGTCGGCGCCGGGTGTCTTCACCGCGGCGATCCTGGCCTTCGTGAACGCCTGGGACGAGTTCCTGCTGGCGCTGTCGCTGAATGCCAGCGCCTCGATGCGCACGGTGCCGGTGGGCATTACGCTGTACCAGGGCGAGTTCACGTTCCCGTGGCCCGTCATCTCGGCCGCGCTGGTGGTGGCCAT
Organism: Burkholderiales bacterium; assembly: GCA_038331055.1. GTDB lineage: Bacteria > Pseudomonadota > Gammaproteobacteria > Burkholderiales > Burkholderiaceae_C > Rubrivivax. Next base: position 3,181 of record JBBQOR010000378.1, on the reverse strand, counting down.
CGTGCCGATTGCGGTGCTGATCGCCGTCTTCCAGGAACGTGTGGTCGGCGGCTTGACCCAAGGGGGCTTGAAGGGATGAGAACAAGGTGAAGCAGATCCGCTGGGGCGTCATCGGCTGCGGCAGCATGGGCCGCGAGCACATCGAGAACCTGATCGCGCTGGGCGACGCCGAGATCGTCGCGCTGGCCGACCCGCATGCGCCCAGCCGCGAGGCGGCGCTGGCGCTGTGCCGCGCGGTGCCGCAGGCGTTCGACGACGCCGGCGAGTTGCTGGCCAGCGGGCTGTGCGATGCGGTCGTGATCGCGAGCCCGAACCACACGCACGCCGACCTGCTGCGTCTGGCGCTGGCGCAGCCGGCGCTGCACATCCTGGTGGAGAAGCCGCTGGTCACGCGAATCGAGGACGGGCTCGAACTGCTGCGCCTGGCCGAGGGCCGCACGGGCCTGGTCTGGGTGGCGCAGGAGTACCGCTACATGCCGCCGGTGGCCGAGATGGTGCGCATGGCGCACGAAGGCGCGGTCGGCCGAATCCACCAGGTGGCGGTGCGTGAGCACCGCGAGCCCTTCTATCCCAAGGTGGGCGACTGGAACCGCTTCAACGCCAACACCGGTGGCACGCTGGTGGAGAAGTGCTGCCACTACTTCAACCTGATGGAGTTCATCCTGCGTGAGCCGGCGCAGGCCGTCTACGCCAGCGGGGGCCAGCGCGTGAACCACCTGGACGAAGACTACGGCGGGCGGCGGCCCGACATCCTGGACAGCGCCTTCGCGGTGGTCGAGTTCGCCAGCGGCGCACGCGCCATGCTCGACCTGTGCATGTTTGCCGAGAACACGGTGGACAACGAGCACATCACGGTCGTGGGCGACATGGGCAAGCTCGAATCGCTGCTGCCCAGCCTGACGCTGCGTTACGGCCGGCGCGAGGATTGGGGCCGGCGCGAGGCCTGGGGCCAGCCCTCGGGCACCGGCCGCGGTGTCTCTGTGCGCCGCGTCTGGGACAACGCCATCAAGTACGCCGGCCACCACTTCGGCGCCAGTTTCATCGAGCACCAGCGATTTGCCGATGCACTGCGCCGCGGACGCGCGGCCGAGATCCCGCTGGCCGAGGGCCTGCGCGCGGTGGCCACCGGACTGGCCGCGCACAGGAGCATCGACGAGCGCCGTGTGGTGGCGCTGGATGAGTTGCTGCCTGCCGGGCTGTGACGATGCGCGCCGACGCGGTCTACCCCTCGCTGCGCGATCGTGTGGTGTTCATCTCAGGCGGCAGCTCGGGCATCGGCGCTGCCCTGGTGCGCGCCTTCGCACACCAGGGCAGCCGGGTCGCTTTCTGCGGCACCCGTGACGGCGGTGGCGAGCCCTTGATCGACGAGATCGTCGCCGCCGGCCTGCCCGAACCGTGGTACGCCGCCTGCGACGTGCGCGACGTGCCCGCTTACCAGGCCGTGCTGGCGCAAGCCGCGGCCGCACTGGGCCCCGTGCGCGTGCTCGTCAACAACGCCGGCCGCGACGACCGACACACGATGGAAGAGGTGACGCCCGCGTTCTGGGACGAGCGCCAGGCGCTCAATCTGAAGCACTACTTCTTCGCCATCCAGGCGGTGGCGCCGGGCATGGCCGCGGCGGGCGGCGGCGCGGTCATCAACATGGGCTCGGTGAGCTGGATGCGCGGGCGGCCCGATCTGGTGGGCTACACGACGGCCAAAGCCGCCATCCTCGGCCTGACGCGCACGCTGGCGCGTGAGCTGGGCGGGCGTGGCATCCGCGTCAACGCGCTGGTGCCCGGCGCCATCGTCACCGAGCGGCAAAGCGCGCTGCACCGCGACGCCGCGGCCGATCAGGCTTTCCTCGATGCGCAGTGCCTGAAGCTTCGCCTGGACCCCGGCCATGTCGCACGCGCCACGCTGTTTCTCGCCAGTGACGACAGCGACGGCATGACCGGCCAGCACGTGCTGGTGGACGCCGGCATTGCGCAGCAGTCGGTCATCAGCTGACGCGCAATGAAAAACGGCCGCATGAAGCGGCCGTCGTCGAGCCGACGCCTGCCCTCAGAAGTCGTAGCGCAGGTTCACGCCGAAGTAGCGCCGGTCGTCGCGCGGCACGTAGCGGTTGATGTGAGAACCGGTGCTCTGCACCAGTGTGGCGTAGCTCTTGTCGCCCAGGTTCTTGCCGATCAGCGTCAGCCGCCAGCCGGCGTCGGCGTTGTACAGCGAGACGCTCGCGTTGACGATGCTGTAGGCCGGCTGGAAGGAATCGGGTTGTTGCGTGATCTCGAAGTTGGTGCGGCTTTGCCAGGTCAGGTTGCCGTTGAAGTCGGCGTTCAGCTTGCCCGCGACCGGCATGGTGTATCGCGCCGAGACGCTGGCCTTCCAGTCGGGCGAATAGGCCAGGGGTTTGCCGTTGACGTCGCAGCTCAACGGGGCGCCCGGCGGGCAGTTGAAGTTCTTGATGCGGGCGATGATGTTCGCCACTCCGGCGTTGACCGAGAAGTCCGGCGTGATGCGCGCCGTCAGGTCGATTTCGACGCCCTTGGTGCCGACATCGCCGGCATTGATCAGCCGCGTGATGATCGAGCCCCCCAGCAGTTCAGGCACATTCGCCTGGAAGCTGGTGTAGTCGGTCTTGAAGGCGGCCAGGTTCAGCCGCAGGCGGCGATCCATCAGTTCGCTTTTCAGGCCCACCTCGTAGGAGGTGCTCTTCTCGGGCGCGAGCACGTTGTCCTGCAGCGGCTGCATGTTGAAGAAGACGTTGAACGCCGGCCCCTTGTAGCCCTTGGAGGCGGTGGCGTAGACCATCACGTCCTTGCTCAATATCCACTGCGGGCCGACGCGGCCGCTCCATGCGTTCTCGGTGGTTGAGCCGTTGACCTGCGCGCGCGTCGGCTGTATGCCAGTGATGCCACCGGTGGCGGTGGAGGTGCGGCCGTGGTAGTAGGACAGTTGGTCTTCGGTGTAGCGCAGGCCGGCCACCGCGCGCAACGTGGGGCTGATGTGGAAGGTGCCCTCGCCAAACAGCGCCTGGTTCTTGATGCGGATGCCGTAGGTGGCCAGGCCGGTGTCCACGGTCAGCGAGCCGGGCGAGCAGGGCACCAGGCCCGACGGTCGTGCCGGCGTGGTGGTGGCCAGGCAGCGTGTCACGTCGCGGCGGTAGACCTCGTCGTTCTTGGCCTCCAGGTAGAAGAGGCC
>JBBQOR010000377.1:0-3501 GCA_038331055.1 Burkholderiales bacterium | reverse complement strand
CCTCAAGCTGCTGAACACGACGGGCCTGAGACCGCTGGGTCAGTGGCTCGACGAAGCGCGCGCAGCCAGCCGGCTGACGCATCCGAACGTGGTGCCGGTGTTCGAGGCCGACGAGGGCGATGGCCAGCCCTATCTCGTCTTCGAGCGCGTCGACGGCGGCACCCTGGCCGATGCGCAGCGCGGCCGCGGCCCCTGGCCGGCGGCCGAGGCGGTGGCGCTGATGCTTGGTGTGCTCGATGGCCTGGCGGCGGCGCATGCGCTGGGCATCGTGCACCGCGACCTCAAGCCGTCGAACATCCTGCTCGGCGCCGACGGCCGCCCGCGGGTGATGGACTTCGGCATCGCCGCGCGCGTGGCCGGCAGCCCCGACGGCCTGGTCGCGGGCACCCCCGGCTACATCGCGCCCGAGGCGGCACGCGGCGAGCCGCCGGCACCGTCGATGGATGTCTTCGCCGCCGGTCTGGTGCTGGCTGAACTGCTCTGCGGCAGGCCGTTGCTGCGCGAGCGCGACGCGCGCGCCGCGCTGGCCCGGGTACAAAAAGAAGACCTGTCGCTGCCCGACGATGTGCTGGTGGACGACACACTGCGCGGCATCGTGGCGCGTGCGCTGGCGCGTGATCCGGCCCGTCGGCACGACACCGCGCGCAGCCTGCACGCCGCACTGGCGGCGTGGGCGCATCCGGCCGAGGCCGTCGCGTTGCCCTGGGGCCACGACACGCTGGTCTTTCTGCTGCGCCGCATGCGCCGCCACAGCGACTTTCCGGCGATGTCCGGGGCCATCGTGCGCATCCAGCGCCTGACCAGCTCGGAGACCGAGAGCCTGCACAGCCTGTCGGCGGAGATCCTGCAGGACGTGGCGCTGACGCACAAGCTGCTGCGCCTGGTCAACAGCGCCAGCTACCTGCATGCCGGTGGGGGCACCGTCAGCACCGTGTCGCGCGCGGTGTCGCTGGTGGGTTTTGGCGGCATCCGCAACCTGGCGCTGTCGCTGGTGTTGCTCGAACAGATGCAGAACAAGGCGCAGGTGGCGCTGCTGCAGCAGGAGTTCCTGCGCGCGCTGCTGGCGGCCACTTTGGCATCGGCGCTGACGCCGATGTCGGGTGAGGCCGAAGAGGCTTTCCTGGGCGCGATGCTGCGCAACCTGGGCCGCCTGCTGACCGGCTGCTATTTCCCCGAGGAAGCGCAGCAGATCCGCGACCAGCAGGCCCTGGCGCACGATGCCGCCGCATACGAGTCCGCCGTGATGCGCGTGCTGGGCCTGAGCTTTGCCGATCTGGGCATCGGTGTCGCGCGCAGCTGGGGGCTGCCCGACACGCTGCTGCGCTGCATGCGCGCGCCGCTCGGCGAGCCGTCGGACCGCCCGCCCGAGCGCGGCGTCGAGCGGCTGCGCTGGCTGGCCCACGAGGGCAACGAGCTGGCCGAGCTGCTGATGGCCGCTGACGATCTGCCCTCACGGCGCCGCCTGCACCGCGCCGTGGGCCGCTGCGCGCAGCGCCTGGCGCTGACGCGCTCCGACGTGGCCGCGGCGCTCGCCCGGGCTTGCGAGAGTCTGGTCGTGCAGGCTCGAGCGCTGAGCCTGAGCGTGCCCGCGGCGCGGGTGCTGGGCAGGCAGGCACTGCAGGCCGAGAGCGCCGCAGCCGAGTTCAGTGAGCGCGATGCCGCCGCTGGCGCCTCGACGAGCCGTGGCCAGGCTGGCCAGGCCGCTGAGCCGCAAAGCGCGCTGGACCTCGTGCTCACCGCAGGCGCGATGCAGTCGGCCACACTGGTGCTGGCGGTGCCGGCGCACGATCCGACCGACCTGCTTGTCGCCGGCATCCAGGACGTCACGGCCAGCCTGGTGGCTGACTCGGTTCGCCTGGACACCGTGCTGCGCATGGTGCTCGAGACGCTGCTACGCGCGTTGCGTCTGCGCCGCGTGCTGCTGGCCGTGCGCGATGCGCGCAGCGGCGAGATCGCCGGGCGCGTCGGGCTGGGTGATGACGTCGATTCGCTCCTCGCCGCCTTCCGCGTGGCGCTGCCAGCCGAGGGCGCGGCGCCAACCGATCTGTTCGCGGCGGTCTGCCAGAAGGGCGTGGACACGCTGATCGACGACGCCGCTGTACCTGCGCTTGCCGCGCGGCTGCCGGGCTGGTTTGCGCAGGCATCCGCCGCGCGCAGCTTCCTGCTGCTGCCGATGCTGCTGAAGGGCCGGACTTTCGCCCTGATCTACGGCGAGCAGCTCGCGCCCGGCAGCATACGGCTCGACGAGCGCCAACGCTCGCTCTTGCGCACCTTGCGCAACCAGGCGCTGATGGCGTTCAGACAGGTGGAAATGCAGCGGCTGGGTTGAATGACTGCGCGCTGAGGGCCGGCGGGCTGGTGGGCCGGCGGGCTGGCCGCGCGGCTGGAGAAGGTGACGAGCCTGACCCCGGCACTGGTCACGACGGTTAGGGCTGCTTCGTTCCCGACCTGACCCGGTTGGCCACGCTTCCATGCGGGGAGGCCCGTCACCGCGGATTGTAGGTGAGCAGGCTCTGCGGCCTGCCGGCGAGTCTGGGCGGCGCCTCAGCGCAGCTGCAGCGCGTCGTCGCCGAAGCGAAAGTCCAGCGGCTCGACGATCAACTGCTTGGGACCCGCCTCGACATGCCCCGCCACCCAGGCCGCCACCCCGTTGCGCCGCGCCACCTGCACCGTGAGTTCGGCGTCGTCGGCGTGCACGAACAGCGCGAAGCCCGCGCCCATGTTCAGCGTCCCATAAGCCTCGGCGGCGTCGTGCCCGGCCTGCTCGGCGATGAAGCGCAGCACCATGGGCACCGGCGGCAGGCTCTTGATGCGGTAGGTCAGCGCTTTCGGGTGGCGCAGCAGCTTGCGCCAGCCGTGGCCGGTGATGTTGGCGGCGTAATGGACGCGGATGCCGGCGGCCCACAGCGCCTCGGTCACCGGCGAATACAGCAAGGTCGGCGCCAGCAACGCGTCGCCGTAGCTCAGGCCGGGCTCGATCTCGGTCAGGTAACCGCCAGCCAGGCGCTCGGCGATCCTGCGCGCCAGGCTCAGGCCGTTGGCGTGGATACCGCTCGACGCCAGCAGCACGAGCGCGTCGCCGGGACCGAGTCTGTCGCCCAGGCTCAGCCGCTCCTTCGGATTGACGATGCCGGTGCAGGCAGCCGCCAGGTCGATGCGGCCTGCCTCGACGATGCCGGCCAGCGCCGGCGTCTCGCCGCCGCCCCAGGCGACGCCGCAGGTGTCGCAGGCCTGTTTCCAGCCGGCGACCAGGGCTGCGGCGCGTTCGTTGTCGGCAAACCATTCGCTGCCGCCGGCGGCCCAGTAGGCCTGCACGACGAGAGGCGTCGCGCCGACGCTGACGAGGTCGTTGATCGCCATCGCGATCGTGTCCTGCGCGATGTCGGCATAGCGGCTGCGACCGGTCAGCCGCTGCATGTCATCCGCGACCAGCGCCTTGCTGCCGAGGCATTCGACGATGCTGGCGATGCAGAAGGGCCCGACATCGACGACATAGGCCGA
>JBBQOR010000376.1:0-3504 GCA_038331055.1 Burkholderiales bacterium | reverse complement strand
CCTCGGGCTGCGCGGCCATCCACTGCAGGGCACCCAGCGCATCGAGCCGGCGGTTGGCCTGGGTGATGCGCCGCTCGCCGGTGCGTTGGGTGCACAGCTCGCGCTCGCCGCGCGGTGTCAGCGAGTCCAGCACCAACGCGTGCAAACCTTCGGCGTTGAGCAGCGCGGCGTAGTCGCGCATGCGCTGCGACAAATGCTGGCCGCGGCCATAAGGCCCGCCACAGCCATGCAGCAGCAGCACAGCCGGCCGCCGGGTCGGCGCCGCCGCATCCGTGGCGGGCGCGCCGAACCAGAAGCCGGTCAGCATCAGCGGTGCAGTGCCGCGCTGCTCCAGGCTGGGCACATCCACGCGCTGCTGCGCTGCGGCGAGCCCGACCGCGGCGCCGAGCAAAAGGGCCAGCAGAGCTTGGCGCAAACGCCCGGCCGCCGCCATCACGCCCACCGCGGCGGATGCGGATGCAGGCGGGCCATGAACAGGGCATCCACGTAGACGCCATCCCGCAGCGCGTAGGCGCGGTGCGTGCCCTCGACCTCGAAGCCGAAATGCCGGTAGAGCGCGATGGCCGGCGCGTTGTCGGTGAAGACCGTCAGCTCGATGCGCAGCACCGGTAACCAATGATCGGCGTAGTCGATCAGCGCGGCCACCAGCGTCTTGCCCACGCCCTGCCCCTGCGCCGCCAGTTGCACCGCCATCCCGAGGCTCACCACATGCCGCCGCCGCACGGCCGACGACGGCGCGTGAAGTCCGGCATTGCCGACCAGTTCGCCATTGCGCTCGGCCACCAGCAGCAGGTCGGGCTGGCCGGGCTGCTGGCCGTCGACCAGCCGGCTGTGCCACTGCTCGGCGCTCTGCCATGGCAACTGCAGAAGCTGGCGCGCCACCTGCGGCTCGCTCATCAGGTGGGCCATCGCGGCGGCGTCGCTGGCGCTGGCACGGCGCAGGGTGATCGGGCTGGAGTTCATCGGATGCACATGGATTGCGGTGGGGACCGGCCCGGAGCGTGGCGGCGTCAGGCCAGAGTCAGACCGTGGGGCGGCGCGATGTCCGGTCTGCAGTCGGCGCAACGTATTGATGGTACGGCCCCGGGCAGGCGGCTCGATCGAGCACCAGCCTTCGATGCCGGACGCCCGACCTGTAGAGCTAGACCAGCTCGATCTGTACTCTTCGGCCGACCATCGCCGCGGCACGCTGCAACGTGGACAGCGTCACGTCGCGAGTCGGGTCGAGCAGCCTGTCAACCTGAGAGCGGCTGGTCTTCAACAGGACAGCCAATCGCGCCTTGCTCAGTGACTGCTCTTTCATCGCTTCAGTCAACTGCCAGACGACGACTTCCTTGATGGCCATTGCCTGCATTTCTTCCACCACACCCTTCTCCTCGAGCAGACTGTCCAGACTCGGTCCGTGATGCCTCTTGCTCATGATCTCAACTCCTTCAGGCGCTTGCGCGCCAACGCGATTTCGTCGTCCGGCGTCTTCTGGGTCTTCTCGATGAAAGCGTGCAGCGCGACAAGCGCGCCCTCGTCCAGACAGATCAGTACGCGCGCAATGCGGTGGCTGGGCAAGCTCGGTGCGGACTTCCCACATGCCTCGACCCGTGGCTCGGCACAGCGGCATCCCGACGGGCCAGCGCCACTGCGCCCGCATGAGGTCTTGGCCGACCGCAAACCGGTCCGGTGCGTCCAGGGCCTTGAGCCATCCGCGTACCGGCTCCTTGCCGCTGCTGGTGCGGTAGAAGACCAGCGGCACTTTCTGCGTTGTGTCCTTGACCATTCCTCGCCCTGCCGCATGTGTACCATAAAAGATTCACCCCAAGCAACGCGATCGCTCCGCGCCGCCACCATCGGACCACAATCAGATACGCGCAGCGGCCCGGTGCCGCGCGCGCCGCCACGATGCCCGCGCTGCTAGACCTGTCGCCCGACTGGCCCGTGCTCAGCCGCCTGCTGGATGAAGCGCTGGCGCTGCCGTCGCACGCGCGCACGACCTGGCTGCTGGCGCTGGCGCCAGAGCACGCCGCATTGGCCGGCCCGCTGCGCGAACTGCTGGCCACGCAGGCCGGCATCGAGACCGGCGACTTCCTGCAGACAATGCCCCCGCTGGGCCCACCGCCCGGCACGTCCGTGCCGGCGGCGGGCGACGAGGTCGGCCCCTATCGCCTGATCGAGCTGCTGGGGGCAGGCGGCATGGGAGAGGTGTGGCTGGCCGAGCGCGCCGACGGCCAGCTCAGGCGGCAGGTGGCGCTGAAGCTGCCGCGCGTGGCCTGGGCGCGCGGCATGGCCGAGCGCTTTGCGCGTGAGCGCGACATCCTGGCCGGGCTGGAGCACCCGCAGATCGCGCGCCTGTACGACGCCGGTGTCGATGCGCGGGGCCGCCCGTACCTGGCGATGGAGCGCATCGACGGCCAGCCCATCACCGACTGGTGCGACCAGCGCCGGCTGGCGCTACGCGCGCGCGCGCAGATCTTTCGCCAGGTGCTGCAGGCAGTGCAGCACGCGCATGCGCGGCTGGTCATCCACCGCGACCTCAAACCCGCCAACGTGCTGGTGGATGCGCAAGGCGGCGTGCACCTGCTGGACTTCGGCATCGCCAAGCTGCTGGGCGCCGACGCGGGCGCTGACGCAGACGCAGACGCAGACCACGGCGCCGCCGCCGCCGACCTCACGCGCGACGGCGAGCGCCCGTTGACCGTCGCCTACGCCAGCCCCGAGCAGCTGCGCGGCCAGCCGCTGTCCACCGCCAGCGATGTGCACGCGCTGGGCGTTCTGCTGTGCGAATTGCTGGCGGGTGCGCGGCCCTTCCAGCCGGCGCGTGAAGGTGCGGCGGCGCTGGAGCTGACGATCGTCGACGGCGAGCGCGCCGCGCCCAGCCGCGTCGCCACGCCGGCCGCCGCAGCGTCACGCGACCTGACGCCCGGCGCGCTGCAGCGCGAACTGCGCGGCGATCTCGACGCGGTGGTGCTGCGCGCGGTGGCGCCCGATGCCACGGCGCGCTACCCCTCGGCCGACGCGTTGCTGGCCGATCTGGACCGCTGGCTGGCGGCAATGCCGGTGCAGGCGCGGGCACCGTCGCGAGCTTACGTGGCGGCGCGTTTCGTGCAGCGCCACCGCGCCGCGGTGGCCTTCGGCAGCGCGGCGGCGATCGCGCTCACGCTGGCCAGCGCGGTGGCCGTCGTGCAGGGCTTGCAGGCGCGCGACGAGGCGGCGCGGGCGAACGCGGTGCGCGACTTCCTGCTCGGCCTGTTCGACGGCGCAGACCCCGATCTGCACGGCGGACGCGACATCAGCGCGCGCGAACTGCTGGCCCGCGGCGAGAAGGAGCTGGGCACGCGCATGGACCGGCAGCCGCGGCTGCAGGCCGAGCTGCTGGGCGCGGTGGGCCGCATCTGGCATCACTTCGGCGACATGGAACGCGCCGCCGCGGCGCAGGCCCGGCGCACCGCCTTGCTGCAGGCTGGCGGCCCCTCGCCCGCACTGGCAGCCGCGCATGTGGATGAGGCGCGCATC
>JBBQOR010000375.1:0-3511 GCA_038331055.1 Burkholderiales bacterium | reverse complement strand
TTGTAGCCCTTGGCCATGACCTTCGGCGTGATCTCGTCGTTCCAGGTCTTGCTGGTGACGAGATTCGCGAACGACTGGTTGTCGCCGCACCAGTAGGGAATGTTGATCAGGTCGACCACCGGCGCGAATGGCGAGAAGTTCGAGAGCGAGACCGACCCGCCCTGGACGGTGCCGGCCTGGATCTTCTGCGCCAGCGCCGACCCGGCGCCGAGCTGTCCGGCGGGGTAGAGCTTGCAGTAGATCTGGCCCTTCGAGAGGGTCTCGATGTTGGCCTTGTACTGGCCCTGCATGATCGGATACTTGACGTAGTCCTCGACCTTGTACTCGGTCGCGAACTGCATGGTGTGCTTGGCGGCCTTCTGCTTCTTCTCCTCGTCGGCCAGCGTCTGCGCCATCGCCTGACGGTCGGTCAAAAAGCCCCCGCCCAGGCCGAGAACGGCCGCGGTGAAGCCGTAGCGGCGCGCCGCCAGCATGAATTGGCGGCGCTGCGAGCGACGGTCGGACAGGATCTCGTGGCGGGTCATGCGTGTCTCCTTGCGGTTTTTCAGTGGGGATCGTCTCGGCGGACGACCTCGTCGGCGAACAAGCCTATCGAAAAGACGGTCACGCTGGCGAGGACCAGACAAAACTCGCCGAACTGGCCGAGTGGGCCCATCAGCATCTTGTCCGAGAACTTCACGAACAGCACATAGCCGACATAGCTGGCGGCGAGGGCGCCGGCGAGTCGATAGGCGTGTTTGCGCAAGGTGATGGGGTTCATTTCGGAAAGGCGCTCAGGGTGCTGTAAACGCTTACAAATGATGTCCGTTCGAGGCGCTGCAGTCAACCCGTATCGGCGCTGGATGGCTGAGTACTTTCCCTAGGGCCCGCGCTGGCGCTTGCCGCACCTAGAATGTTTGCAAGCGCTTTCAAAAACCATGCCCTATCCCCGGACTCCGACCGTCGACGACGTGGCGCGTGCAGCCGGGGTCTCGACCGCCACGGTCTCGCGCGCGCTGAACCGGCCGGACTCGGTGCGCCCGGCGCTGCGCGGTCGCGTGCTGGCGGCGGTCCAGCGGCTCGGCTACGTCGCCAATGCCGGGGCCCGGGCGATGTCGCTCAGACGCAGCGGCACAGTCGGTGTCGTCGTGCCCACCGTCGACAACGCGATCTTCGCCCGTGGCCTGCAGGTGTTCCAGCAGCGCATGGCACGGGCGGGGCAGGTGGTGCTGCTGGCCTTCAGCGACTATGACGCGGCGCAGGAACAGACCCAGGCGCTGGCGCTGCTGGCGCGGGGTGTCGACGCCCTGGCGTTGACCGGAATCAGCCAGCGCCCGGAACTGCTGGACCGGCTCGCACAGCGCGGCCTGCCGTGGGTGCATCTGCTCAGCTTTCCGGCGCCGCCGGGCGCGGCCTGTTTCGGCATTCGCAACGCGGCTTCGATGGCGCGCGCGGTGCACTTCCTGATCGACCTCGGCCATCGACGCATCGCGATGCTCGCCGGCCTCAGCGCCGACAACGATCGAGCCGCGGCGCGCATCGACGGCGTGCGCCAGTGCCTGGCGGATGCCGGATTGCAGTTGCCGGCGGATGCTCTTATCGAGGCGCCCTACACCCTGCAGGCTGCGCGCGACGGGACGCGCGCCTTGCTCGCCGCCGCGGTGCCGCCGACCGCGCTGGTCTGCGGCAACGACGTGCTGGCCTGGGGCGCCCTGCTCGAATGCCAGGCCCGCGGCATCGCCGTTCCGGGCGAGCTGTCGATCGTCGGCTTCGATGACCTCGAGATGTGCCGCCACGGCAATCCGGCCCTGACGACGATGCACGTGCCCACGGAACAGATGTGGCAGCTTGGGGCGCAGTATCTGCTCGACCGGCTCGACGGGCGGATCGATGCACCGTTGCAGCTGGAACTCGCGGCCGAACTCATGGTTCGCGGCTCGACCGGACCACCGCCGAAGCGCCGGGCTTCCAAGCGGCGGGCCTCCTAGCCGGCGGCCGCGTGAGCCGCGATCGACTTCGAGCAGTGGTGCCCGTGCGCGCGCCAGCCTTCGTCCAACTGGCCGCGGCAGTCGCGGACACGGACACGGACACGGACACGGACACGGACTCGGACTCGGACTCGGAGAGCACCGCATGAAAGTTGACATCCCTTACCTGGAATTCCTGAACCGCCCGCTGTTCAAGCTGGGCGACGCCGAAGCCACCGGCAGCAGCCTGTTGCTGGCGGTCGTCTTCGTGATCGGCATCTGGTGGCTCGCCGGCCTGCTCGAGCGCAGCGTGTTGAGGCTGGCCCAGCGCCGCAACGCAGACCCCCATGCCTACCCGCGCGTGTACATGCTCAGCCGCCTGCTGCGCTACACGGTGTGGGTGCTCGGCACGGTGATCGGCCTGAGCCAGGTGGGGATCAACCTCAGCAGCATTGCGCTGATCGGCTCGGCGTTCGCGGTCGGCCTGGGCTTCGGTCTTCAGAACGTCATCAGCAACTTTGTCTCCGGCATCATCATCCTGCTCGAGCGCACGCTGAAGGTCGGCGACTTTGTCGATCTGGAGTCCGGCGTGCGCGGCCATGTGCGCGAGATCGCGATGCGCTACACCCGCATCACCACCAACGACGCGATCGACATCGTGGTGCCCAACTCCGAGTTCATCAACAAGCGCGTCATCAACTGGACGTTCGACAATGGCTACCGGCGCATGCGCGTGCCCTTCGGCGTGGCTTACGGCACGCCCAAGGAGCTGGTGCGCGAGGCCGGCATCGCGGCAGCGCGCGCCGTGCCGGCCGTGCTCGACATCGAGGGACGCCGGCCCAGTGTCTGGCTGGTGGCCTACGGCGACAACTCGATGAACTACGAGCTCGTGATCTGGGCCGACCGCGACCTCACAACGCACCCCGCCTCGACGGTGGCAAAGTTGATGTGGGCGCTCGACGACGAGCTGCAGCAGCGCGGCGTCGAGATCCCGTTCCCGCAGCGCGACCTGCATGTGCGCTCGGGCGTGCTGGATGTGCGACTGCGCCGCGACGACGCGCGTGGCGATCACGGCAAACAGGAACCACCACCGACTGCGTGATGTAGATCGGCTCCCGGGGAGGCGGTGCAGGCCCGCCTTGTCGATAGTCGCCGGAGCGTGGCCCGAGATGCGCGGGTCCGGGTGGGTCTCAGCGCCGCACGCCTACTGCAGCGCACCGCTGATCATGAAGATCAGCGGCACCGGTGCAACAGCTATGGCGACGGTGATCACAAAACCCGCCGATGAGTACAGGCCACTCAGCCCGGCGCACATGGCGATGCCACCACCGCCGCCCAGGAGCGTGTTGCCGGGCAGGTTGAATGCCAGTCCCAGCATCAGGTAGCGATGGCGCAGCAGGAAGGGAATCAGGCGACGGGGCGCGGAGGACACCAGGACTTGCAGCCGTTGCTCCTTGTCGAGCGGTTCCAACCGGAGCATGAGGTCGTGTGCCCTGCGCAGCCCCAGGAAGCCGAGACCTGCAGCCGTGACGCGAGCGGGAACGAGCCGCCCGATGACGAAGGCC
>JBBQOR010000374.1:0-3520 GCA_038331055.1 Burkholderiales bacterium | reverse complement strand
GATGGGCGTCCGCGCGCTGTACGAAGCGGCGCTGGTTCAAAGAGGTTACGACACCGATGCTGCCCAGCAGCGCGCGGTGACGGCGCTAGAGCGCTGCGAGAACGACTGGGCCGACTACAGGTCAAGGCGCGGCAACGCCTTCACCAAGCTGGTGCGCAAGCCGCCGATCCCGCGCGGCGTCTACATGTGGGGCGGCGTCGGGCGCGGCAAGAGTTTCCTGATGGACCTCTTCTTCGAGTCGGTGCCGCTGGTGCGCAAGACGCGCCTGCACTTTCACGAGTTCATGCGCGAGGTGCACCGCGAACTGCATGATCTCAAGGGCACCGCCGACCCGCTGGACGAACTGGGACGGCGCATCGCCCGGCGCCACCGGCTGATCTGCTTCGACGAGTTCCACGTCGCCGACGTGACCGACGCGATGATCCTGCACCGTGTGCTGGTGGCGCTGGCCGCCAACCGCGTGGGCATCGTCACGACCTCAAACTTTCCCCCCGACGGCCTTTACCCCAACGGCCTGCACCGCGATCGCATCCTGCCGGCGATCGAGCTGCTGAAGTCGCAACTCGAGGTGGTGCCGGTGGACGCGGGCACGGACTACCGGCAGCTTTCGCTGCAGCAGCTCGAGCTTTACCACTGCCCGTTGGGGGAAGCCGCTGACGAGGCGCTGCAGACCGCGTTCGAACGCCTGCGCGAGGCCCGCGATGAGTCGCCGCTGCTGCACATCGAACACCGCACGCTGCCCGCGCTGCGCCGCGCGGGCGGGGTGGTCTGGTTCGACTTCCGCACGCTGTGCGGCGGGCCGCGCTCGCAGAACGACTACCTCGAGATCGCCTCGCGCTTTCACACTGTGCTGCTGGCCGGCGTGCCGCAGATGCCGCCCCGGCTGGCCAGCGAGGCGCGGCGCTTCACCTGGCTGGTCGACGTGCTGTACGACCGGCGCGTCAAGCTGATCCTGTCGGCCGCGGTGCCGCCCGAGCAGCTCTACACCGAAGGGCCGCTCGCGCACGAGTTTCCGCGCACCGTGTCCCGTCTGGCCGAGATGCAGTCGGCGGCTTACCTGGCGCAGGCGCGCCGCGACGTGGACACGGCGCTGACCTGAGGCCACCGCGCAATGATTTCCTCGATCCGTCTGCAGTGTCCGGCCCGCGTCGCGCTGTGTACCGCGCTGTGTGCCGCGCTGGTGTGGGCAGCCGGTCTGGCTGGCGCCGCCGGCCCGCCGCTCGACGCCGCCGGTGAGCGCCAGCGCATTGCCGCAGAACGTGCCGCGGTCGAGTCCGCGCACACCCGCGCCGAGGCGCGCTGCCGGGAGCGCTTTGCCGTCACCACCTGCATCGAGCAGGCGCGGCAGCTACGCCGCGACGCCCTGGGCGGGCTGCGCGAACAGGAACTGCTGCTCGCCGACGACGAGCGCAAGCGCCGTGCCGCCGAACGCATGCTGGCCATCGACCGCAATCGCATCGAAGCCGAGTCGAGGCCGCCTGCGCCTGCGCCGGCAGCGCGCGCGCGCCCGCGCAGCGTGGACCCGGCCGCCTCGGCAGTGCCGGCGCTGGCCACACCAGCGCCAGCACCAGCCCCAGCACCAGCCCCAGCACCAGCACCAGCACCTGGCCCATCCAAGGAAGCAGCGGCGGCGGCGGCGCAGCGCGCATCGGCTGCCGCGCAGCGCCAACTGGAGATCAAGCGCGATCTGCGCGAAGTGCAGCGTCGGCAGGCCGAACGCGAGGCCGCTGGCCGGGCCGTCTCGCCGCTACCGCGCCATCCGGCCAGTGCGCCGGCGCGTTAGCGCGTCGCGGCAGTCGACGCCGGCTCAGTGCAGCACGTCGATGCGCACCAGCGCCAGCGACAGGTTGTCGCCGCCGCCGCGTCCGCGCTGGCGGGCCTTGGAGATGAGCATCTCCGCCGCCTCGCGCGGCGGCAGCGCCTGCACGATCGCACCCAGCTCACGCGGGGTGAAGTAGTGCCACAGGCCGTCGCTGCACGCGAGCACCGTGTCACCGATGGACACGTGATCGATATGCCACAGCGCCATGGGCGGCTCCTGGCTGGTGCCGAGGCACCCGGTGAGCAGGTTGGACTGCGGGTGCGTGACGGCGGCTTCCTCCGTGAGCTTGCCTTCGTCGATCAGGCGCTGCACGAATGAGTGATCGCTGGTGCGGCCGACCATCTCGGCGCCGCGGAAGTGATAGACGCGCGAATCACCGGCATGCACCACGTCGCACTGGCGCGTCGGCGACAGCAAGAACGCGGCCAGTGTGCTGTGCGGCTCTTCCTCGGAGGTGATGGCGGTCAGCTTGATCATCAGGTGGGCTTCGTTGACCATCTGACGCAGCGTCTCGGCGGCATCGTCCTTGGCCGGCACGAATCGCTCGAAGATCTGGCGCGCGGTCATGACCACCTGGTCTGAGGCCTTGCGCCCGCCGCTCTTGCCGCCCATGCCGTCGGCCACCAGCGCCAGCAGGCAGCCGTTGACGCGCTCGTGCACGAGGATCTCGACCTGGTCCTGCTGGTAGGCGCGGTCGCCGCGGTGCAACGCGGTGGAGGCCGAGATGCGGAAGTCGGTGGCGGGGACTGCACTCATGTCACAGGACTATAAACTCGGCCTGCTGTCCGGACCGAGAGCGATGCGTGCTGCAATGGATGAGAACCTGCATTCCCCGCAGCGCCGGCTGATCGAGCTGCGCATCGAACACGCCGACCTCGACAGCCTGATCGACCACGCCGCATCGGCGGTGCCGAACGACGATATGGCGTTGCGCCGGCTGAAGAAGCGCCGGCTGCGACTGCGCGACGAGATCACGCGGCTGGAAGTCGTGCTCGATCCGCCGCAGCCGGCCTGACCGGCTGGCCTGAAGAGCCGGCATGTCCTCACTCAGCGCCCGCGTCGAACAGGCCTTTGCCGCCGATGGCGCACTCGCCCGCGCCGAGCCCGGCTTTTCGCCCCGTGAGCAGCAGACGCGGCTGGCGCTGGCCGTGGCAGATGCGCTGGAGGGCCGCAGCGCGCTGGTTGCCGAGGCCGGCACCGGCGTCGGCAAGACCTTCGGCTATCTGGTGCCGCTGCTGCTGGCAGGGCGCCGTGCGCTCGTCTCCACCGCCACCAAGAGCCTGCAGGACCAGCTGTTCCTGCGTGACCTGCCGCGGCTGCGCGAGGCTCTGGGCGTGCCGCTACGCACCGCGCTGCTCAAGGGCCGCGCCAGCTATCTGTGCCGGCACCGGCTGCAGCAGGTGCGGCTCGGCGGCGAGCCGCTGGACCGCTTCGCGCTGCGCGCGCTGGTGCGCATCGAGCGCTGGGCGCAAGGCACCCGCAGCGGCGATCTGGCCGAAGTCGACGGGCTGGACGAGCGCTCGCCGCTGATCCCGCTGGTCAGCTCGACGCGCGAGAACTGCCTGGGCAGCGACTGCCCGCAGTTCGCCGCCTGCCACGTGGTGCAGGCGCGGCGTGATGCGATGGCGGCCGATCTGGTGGTCGTCAACCACCACCTCTTCTTCGCCGATCTGGCGCTGCGCGACAGCGGCGTGGCCG
>JBBQOR010000373.1:0-3522 GCA_038331055.1 Burkholderiales bacterium | reverse complement strand
AGCGTGGTCTGTGCCAGCTGCGTGATGGCGACCAGGTAGTTGCTGCTGCCGTAGCTGGCGCGCATCGGATCGGTGACCTGGAAAAACAGGATGCCGTCGACCTGCAGCTGCGTGTTGTCGCGCGTGATGCAGACCTGGCTGGGCACGTCCAGCGGCACCTCCTTGAGCGAATGCTTGTAGGCCACGCGGTCGATGAAGGGCACGACGAACTTCAGCCCCGGCGTCAGCGTGCGGTCGTACTTGCCCAGCCGCTCGACCACCCAGGCGTTCTGCTGCGGCACGATCTTGAAGGTGCGCACGACGAAGATGACCGCGATGACTGCGATGATGAAGGCGACTTCCATGGTGGGGCTCCGGTTCAGCGGGCCGCGGGCGGTGTGGCGGATGCCACGACCAACTCGCTGCCCTGCAAGGCGACGATCGTGTGAGGGCCGGGCGCGGGTGTGCCCGGGCCGGCGTAGCGCACCGCCCACTGCGCACCGCGATAGCGCACGGCCGCGGTGCCGTCGACGGCCCAGGCCGCCACCTGCACCGACTGGCCGATGTCGATGTTGACATCGCGGTTGGACGCCGCCGGTGCCGAGCGCGGCACGCGGCTGCGCTTGAGATACCAGCCCATGGTGGCGCCGCCACCCAGCGCCGCGGCGGACACCAGTTGCATGCTGCCGGCCAGGCCGGCGTGGGCGGCCAGGGCGCCGGCGGCGCAGCCCAGGGCCAGCATCAGCAGGTAGAACGTGCCGCTGGCCAGCTCGGCCGCCACCAGCACGCCGGCCGCCAGCCACCACAAGGTCGATGCGCTCCAGTCCATCTCGGCCCTCCGCTTGTTGGCTGCCCCGGGGCCGGCGCTGCGCCGACCTCTGAGATCGAGTGTAGGCCGTCACGCATGACCCCTACACTGCGCGCTCCTTTGCCGACGCCCGAGGCTCCGAGCATGCAGCGCTTCCACTTTCCGATCGTCATCATCGACGAGGACTACCGTTCGGAGAACACCTCGGGCCTGGGCATCCGCGCACTGGCGCAGGCCATCGAAAAAGAGGGCTTCGAGGTGCTGGGCGCCACCAGCTACGGTGACCTGAGCCAGTTCGCGCAGCAGCAAAGCCGCGCCAGCGCCTTCATCCTGAGCATCGACGACGAAGAGTTCACGCCCGGCCCCGAACTCGACCCGGCGGTGCTGAACCTGCGCAAGTTCATCCAGGAGATCCGCTTCAAGAACGCCGACATCCCGATCTACATCTACGGCGAGACACGCACCAGCCAGCACATCCCCAACGACGTGCTGCGCGAACTGCACGGCTTCATCCACATGTTCGAGGACACGCCGGAGTTCGTCGCGCGCCACATCATCCGCGAGGCCAAGAGCTACCTCGACGGCCTGGCTCCCCCCTTCTTCAAGGCGCTGATGGAGTACGCGCAGGACGGCAGTTAC
Organism: Burkholderiales bacterium; assembly: GCA_038331055.1. Lineage (GTDB taxonomy): Bacteria > Pseudomonadota > Gammaproteobacteria > Burkholderiales > Burkholderiaceae_C > Rubrivivax. The sequence continues at coordinate 2,096 of JBBQOR010000373.1, read as the reverse complement.
TCATGGCACTGCCCGGGACACAGCGGCGGCGTGGCTTTCCTGAAGAGCCCGGTGGGCCAGATGTTCCACCAGTTCTTCGGCGAGAACATGCTGCGCGCCGACGTCTGCAATGCGGTGGAAGAACTCGGCCAGCTGCTCGACCACACCGGCCCGGTGCTGCAAAGCGAACGCAACGCCGCGCGCATCTTCAACGCCGACCACTGCTTCTTCGTCACCAACGGCACCAGCACCAGCAACAAGATGGTCTGGCACCACACGGTGGCGCCGGGTGATGTGGTGGTGGTGGACCGCAACTGCCACAAGAGCATCCTGCACAGCATCATCATGACCGGCGCGGTGCCGGTGTTCCTGACGCCTACGCGCAACCACTACGGGATCATCGGACCGATCCCGCAAAGCGAGTTCTCGCCCGACGCGATCCGGCGCAAGATCGCTGCCAACCCGCTGCTGGCGGGGGTGGACGCAGAGAAGGTCAAGCCGCGCATCCTGACGCTGACGCAGAGCACCTACGACGGCGTGCTCTACAACACCGAGGACATCAAGGCCACGCTGGACGGCTACATCGGCGCGCTGCACTTCGACGAGGCCTGGCTGCCGCACGCGGCCTTCCACCCGTTCTACGGGCAGTTCCACGCCATGGGCAAGAAGCGCCCGCGCCCACGCGACCAGCTGGTGTTTGCCACGCAAAGCACGCACAAGCTGCTGGCCGGCCTGAGCCAGGCGAGCCAGGTGCTGGTGCAGGACGCGCGCGAACGCAAGCTCGACCGCCACCTCTTCAACGAGGCCTACCTGATGCACACCAGCACCAGCCCGCAGTACGCCATCATCGCCAGTTGCGACGTGGCGGCGGCGATGATGGAGGCGCCTGGGGGCACCGCACTGGTCGAGGAGAGCCTGTTCGAGGCGCTGGATTTCCGCCGCGCGATGCGCAAGGTCGATCAGGAGTATGGCCATGACTGGTGGTTCCAGGTCTGGGGCCCAGAGCACCTGGCGGCTGAAGGCATTGGCCGCGCACAGGACTGGATACTCGAGACCGGCGCCCTTTGGCATGGCTTCGGCGATCTGGCCGAGGGCTTCAACCTGCTCGACCCGATCAAGAGCACCATCATCACGCCGGGGCTGGACATGGCGGGCCGCTTTGCGCCCACCGGCATTCCGGCGTCCATCGTCACCAAGTTTCTCGCCGAGCATGGCGTGGTGGTCGAGAAGACCGGTCTCTACTCGTTCTTCATCATGTTCACCATCGGCATCACGAAGGGCCGCTGGAACACGTTGCTGACGGCGCTTCAGCAGTTCAAGGACGATTACGACCGCAACCAGCCGATGTGGCGCGTGCTGCCCGAGTTCAGCGCAGCGCACCCGCGCTATGAGCGCATGGGCCTGCGCGACCTCAGCCAGGCCATCCACGAAACCTACGGCCGTGGCGACATCGCCCGCCTGACCACCGAGATGTACCTGTCCGATCTGCAGCCGGCGATGAAGCCCAGTGACGCTTACGCGCGCATCGCCCACCGCGAGACCGAACGGGTGCCGATCGATGAGCTGGAAGGGCGCATCACGACCTCGCTGCTGACGCCTTATCCGCCGGGCATTCCTCTGCTGATCCCCGGTGAGCGCTTCAACCGCCGCATCGTCGACTACCTGCGCTTCACGCGCGAGTTCAACACGGCGTTTCCCGGCTTCGACACCGACGTGCACGGTCTGGTGGAAATCGAGGCCGAAGGCGGCGTACCGCGCGGCTACTTCGTGGACTGCGTGCGAGGGTAGCCCGGCGCCCGCGCCCGACGCGCGGGCTTCAGCCCGCCGTTTCGTCGGCGAAGCCCGACGCCACCTGGCTGAAGCCGGCGTCCACGTGCGTGATCTCGGCGGTCACGCCGGCAGCCAGGTCGGACAGCAGGAATGCGGCCACGTTGCCGACGTCGTCGATGGTCACGTTGCGCCGCAGCGGCGCCTCGCGTTCGACCACGCCGAGGATCTTGCCGAAACCCTTGATGCCGCTGGCCGCCAGCGTCTTGATCGGCCCCGCCGAGATGCCGTTGACGCGCACACCGCGCGGGCCCAGGCTGGCCGCCAGGTAGCGCACGCTGGCCTCGAGC
>JBBQOR010000372.1:0-3526 GCA_038331055.1 Burkholderiales bacterium | reverse complement strand
TCACCCCACCTTCGATGGAGATGCCATGACCCGTGCCGACAAAAACACCCGTGGGCTGAGCCACCTGCTCGTCGCCGCCGCGCTCGCGCTGCCCTTCGCCGGCGCAAATGCACAAGAGAAGGCGCAGGAGAAAACCCTGCGCATCGCGATGACCGCCGCCGACATCCCGCGCACCCTCGGCCAGCCCGACCAGGGCTTCGAGGGCAACCGCTTCACCGGCATCCCGATGTACGACGGGCTCACGCAGTGGGACCTGTCCAAGGCCGACGCGCCCAGCGTGTTGATCCCCGGCCTGGCGCTGAGCTGGGCGGTGGATGCCAAGGACAAGACCAGGTGGGTCTTCAAGCTGCGCCCGGGCGTCAAGTTCCACGACGGCAGCGACTTCAACGCCGACGCCGTCGTCTGGAACGTGCGCAAGGTGCTCGACAAGGACGCGCCGCACTTCGACGCCAGCCAGGTGGGCGTGACCGCGTCGCGCATGCCCACGCTGCGCACCGCCACCAAGGTCGACAACCTGACCGTCGAACTGGTCACCAGTGAGCCCGATGCCTTCCTGCCGCTGAACCTGACCAATCTGTTCATGGCGAGCCCCGCGCACTGGCAGAAGAAGTTCGAGGCTGCCGCCGGTGCCACGCCGGCCGACAAGTCGCGCACCGCATGGACCGCCTTCGCTGTCGATGCCAGCGGCACCGGCCCCTTCAGGATGACCCGCTTCGTGCCGCGAGAGCGGCTCGAGGTGGTGGCGAACAAGACCTACTGGGACGCCAGGCGCGTGCCCAAGCTCGACCGCGTGGTGATGATCCCGATGCCCGAGGCCAACGCGCGTACCGCCGCGCTGCTATCCGGGCAGGTCGACTGGATCGAGGCGCCGTCACCTGACGCGATGGGCGTCATCACCAGCCGCGGCCACAAGATCTACTTCAACCAGCAGCCGCACGTGTGGCCTTGGCAGTTGTCGTTCGCCGAAGGCTCTCCGTGGCTGGACAAGCGCGTGCGCCAGGCGGCCAACCTGTGCGTCGACCGCACCGGGCTGCTCAAGCTGCTGGGCGGCATGATGGGCGTGCCCAAGGGCACCGTGCCGCCAAGCCACCCGTGGTGGGGTGGCCCGAAGTTCGACATCCGCTACGACCCGGATGCAGCGCGCAAGCTGATGGCCGAGTCTGGCTGGTCCACCGCCAAGCCGCTGCGCGTGAAGGTGCAGATCAGCGCCAGCGGCTCTGGACAGATGCAGCCGTTGCCGATGAACGAGTTCGTGCAGCAGTCGCTCAAGGCCTGCGGCTTCGACGTGCAGTTCGACGTCATCGAGTGGAACACGCTGTTCACCAACTGGCGTCGAGGCGCCAAGGACCCGACGGCCAACGGTGCCAATGCGATCAACGTCAGCTTCGCGGCGATGGATCCGTTCTTCGCCATGGTGCGTTTCACCAGCACCAAGGCCTTCCCGCCGGTGAGCAACAACTGGGGCTACTTCGGCAACGACGAGTTCGACAAGCTGATCGCCGATGCCCGCACCAGCTTCGACGACAAGGCGCGCGACGCCGCGCTGGCCAAGCTGCACGCGCGCATCGTCGAGGAAGCGCCGTTCATCTGGATCGCCCACGACGTGGGCCCGCGGGCGATGTCGGCCAAGGTCAAGGGCGTGGTGCAGCCGCGCAGCTGGTTCATCGACATCGCCACGATGTCGATCGAGTGATCGCCCGGGCCCGGGGCTGAGCGCGGCGCCGCATGTTCGCCTACCTGCTGCGTCGCATCCTCTACGCGCTGCCCATCATGGGCGGCGTCGCGCTGGTGTGCTTTTCGCTCGTGCACCTGGCGCCTGGCGACCCGCTGGTCTCGATCCTGCCGCCCGACGCCAGCGCCGATCTGCAGGCGCAGTTGCGCACGCTCTACGGCTTCGACCGCTCGTTGCCCGAGCAGTTCGTCAGCTGGGTCTGGCGCGCGCTGCACGGCGACCTGGGCACCTCGATCGCCAGCAACCGCCCGGTCTCGAGCGAGGTGCTGACGGCGGTCGTCAACACGCTGCGGCTGGCGGTGGTGGCCACACTCATCGGCTTCGTGCTCGGCAGCTTCTTCGGCTTCGTCGCCGGCTACTTCCGCAACAGCTGGCTGGACCGCGGCGCGTCGATGCTCAGTGTGCTGGGCGTCAGCGTGCCGCACTACTGGCTGGGCATGGTGCTGGTGATCATCTTCGCCGCGCAGCTGAACTGGCTACCGGCCAGCGGCGCCGGCCCCGGCGGCTCGAGCAACTGGGCCTGGGACTGGGAGCACATGAAGCACATGCTGCTGCCGGCGATCACGATGTCGGTGATCCCGATGGGCATCATCGCGCGCACCGTGCGTGCGCTGGTGGCCGAGATCCTGGCGCAGGAGTTCATCGTCGGCCTGCGCGCCAAGGGCCTGACGCACCTGGGCGTGTTCCTGCACGTGGTGAAGAACGCCGCGCCCACGGCGCTGGCGGTGATGGGGCTGCAACTGGGCTATCTGCTCGGCGGCTCGATCCTGATCGAGACCGTGTTCGCCTGGCCCGGCACCGGCTTCTTGCTCAACAGCGCGATCTTCCAGCGCGACCTGCCGCTGCTGCAGGGCACCATCCTCGTGCTGGCGATGTTCTTCGTGGTGCTGAACATGGTCGTCGACATCGTGCAGACGATGCTCGACCCGCGCATCGCACGGGCCTGACCCGATGAGTGCGGTCATCAGCCCACCCAGCCCCCCGAGCCCGTCCGCGCCCGGGCCCAGCGCACGCGGCTACTGGGCTTCGGTGATCGGGCGATTCGGGCAGGACCGGGTGGCGGTCGGCGCCGCCATCGCGGTGGGCCTGCTGCTGCTGATGGCGCTCTTCGGCCCCTGGCTGGCGCCGGCCGATCCGCTGCAGGCGTCGATGCTCAACCGGCTCAAGCCGATCGGCACCGAGGGCTACCCGCTGGGCAGCGACGAACTCGGCCGCGACATGCTCAGCCGGCTGATCGTCGGCGCGCGGCTGTCGCTCTTCATGGGTCTGACGCCCGTGCTGCTGGCCTTCGTCTTCGGCGCCACCGTCGGCATCCTGGCCGGCTACGCGGGCGGCTTCGTCAACACCGCGATCATGCGCACGATCGACGTGTTCTACGCCTTCCCCTCGGTGCTGCTGGCGATCGCGCTGTCGGGTGCGCTGGGCGCGGGCATCACCAACTCGCTGATCTCGCTGACCATCGTGTTCATCCCGCCGATCGCCCGCGTGGCCGAGAGCGTGACCACGCAGGTGCGCACGCGCGACTATGTCGAGGCCGCGCGCGCCTCGGGCGCCGGTGGCTTCACCATCGTGCGCGTGCACGTGCTGGGCAACGTGCTCGGGCCGATCTTCGTCTACGCCACCAGCCTGATCGCGGTGTGCATGATCCTGGCGTCGGGCCTGAGCTTCCTCGGCCTGGGCGTGAAGCCGCCCGAGCCCGAGTGGGGCCTGATGCTGAACACACTGCGCACCGCCATCTACAGCCAGCCCTGGGTGGCGGCGCTGCCCGGGGCGATGATCTTCGTCACCTCGATC
>JBBQOR010000371.1:0-3532 GCA_038331055.1 Burkholderiales bacterium | reverse complement strand
TGCTGAACTGGCGGCTGAACTGGCTGCAGGAGAGAATTCATGATGTTGTCGCTGGATCACCTCGTCGTCGCAGTGCCTGACGTCGCTGCGGCGCAGCGCGCCGTGGCCGATGCGCTGGGCGTTGCGCCGGTGTTCGGCGGGGCCCATCCCGGCGTCGGCACCTGCAACGCACTGCTTTCGCTGGGCGGCCGGCAGTACCTCGAGCTGGTCGGCCCGGATCCCGGCGCGGCCTCGCCCGGTGAGCTCGGCCGGCGTGCTGCGGCGCTGAAGACGGCCGAGATCTGGGGCTTCGCCGTGGCCTGCGACGATCTCGACGGCCTTGCCCAACGCGCGCGCGGCGCCGGTCTGCAGCCCGTGGGCCCGACCGCCGGCTCGCGCCGCACGCCCGAGGGCACGCAGCTGCACTGGCGCGTGCTCGGGCTGCCGTCGATCGGGTTCGGCGGCCTGCTGCCGTTCGCCATCGACTGGCTAGACACGCCGCACCCGGCGCAGACCTCGCCACAAGGCCCGCGCCTGGAGGCCTGGCACGTCGCCCATCCCCAGCCCGACGCGCTGCGCGCGCTGCTTGCGCAGCTTGGCGTGGCACTGAACGTGCATGCAGGTTTGCACAGCGCCATCGTCGCCACGGTCGTGCACGGCGAACGCCGCCTGACACTCACCGGCGGCGGCCCCGGCCTGTTCTGATCACATCGTCCCCCGCCGCGCATTCGGCTCATTCACCCGGAGGTTTCCCATGAACAAGTTCCGCCCCACTTCGGCCCTGGCCGCCGCCGCGATCGCGTTGTCCGCGCTGGCCGGCGTGGCCCCCGCCGCAGCGCAAGAAAAGGCCGTGTTCGGCTTCCCGTCGCCGCCGAACGTGCAGTTTGCGTACCTGTGGTTCGGCAGCAAGCTCGGCTTCTTCAAGGACGAGGGCCTGCAGCTCGACGTGATCTCGGTCACCGGCTCGGCCGTGCTCTTGCCGCAGGTGGCCAGCGGCCAGGTGCTCATCGGCTATGCGAACCCCGACCTTGCCGTGATCGCTCTGGCCAAGGGCGAGCCGCTGCCGGTGCGCTTCGTCGCCAACTGGCTGCGCAGCCAGACCTTCGAGTTTGTCGTGCCCGAGAACAGCCCCTTGAAGACGCTGGCCGATCTGAAGGGCAAGAAGCTCGGCGTCGGCGCACTGACCTGGGGCAACCTGCCGCTGTCCAAGGCGATGCTGTCGACCGTCGGCGTCGGCTGGAACAAGGACGTGCAGGTGCTGCCGGTCGGGCTGGGTGCCGCAGCGTGGCGGCGCATGCAGACCGGCGAGGTGGATGCGCTGAACCTGTTCGTCGGCGAGCACGGGCGCATGGAGCTGGCCGGGATCCCGATCCGCCGGCTGCCGATGCCCGAGGAGTTCCGCACCATCTTCAGCAACGGCTTCGTCGCGTCGGAGAAGATGATCGCCGAGAAGCCCAAGATGGTCTCCGGCATGGTGCGCGCGATCGCCAAGAGCTGGACAGCCTGCAAGGCCAATACCGACGCCTGCGTGCGTGCCTACTGGGAGGCCGTGCCCACCTCGCGTCCGGCGGCCGATAAAGAGGCCGAACAACTGAAGACCGACATGCTGCAGGCGATGTTCGATCGCAACCAGCTCGATGACTTCACCGGCACCACGGTGCGCAAGTACGGCCAGTTCTCTGAAGATGCCTGGCGCCGGCTGATCAAGGTGATGGGTGAAGAAGGCCTGATCGCGCGCACCGACCTCGACCTGACGAAGCTCTACACCGGGCGCTTCGTCGACGAGTTCAACGCCTTCGACACTGCAGCGGTCGAGCGCCTCGCCCGCGCAACGAGGTAGAGGCACGGATGCAGCTGGAGGTCGACCGCGTCGCGCTGACCTACGAGACTTCGCGCGGGCCGCTCGAGGCGCTGCGCGATCTCTCGTTCACGCTCGACGAGGGCGAGTTCGTCTCCGTGCTCGGGCCTTCCGGCTGCGGCAAGTCCAGCCTGCTGAGGCTGGTGACCGGGCTGCTGCCGCCGACGGCGGGCCGCATCTCGCTCGCCGGCGTGCCGGTCAGCGGCCCGCGCACCGATGTCGGCATCGTGTTCCAAAGCGCGACGCTGCTGCCGTGGAAGAACGTGCTCGACAACGTGCTCGTGCCGCTGCGCGCGCGCGGCCGTGTCTCACCGGCGGATGCCGCACGCGCGCTGCAAGGGCTGCGCACGGTGGGCCTGGAGCGATTCGCGAAACACTACCCGGACGAGCTGTCGGGTGGCATGCAGCAGCGCGTGGGCATCGCGCGCGCGATGCTCACCGACCCGCGCCTGCTGCTGATGGACGAGCCCTTCGCGGCGCTGGACGCGATGACGCGCGAGTCGATGATGGACGAGCTGCTGCGCGTGTGGGGCGGCACCGGCAAGACGGTGCTCTTCATCACCCACTCGATCCCCGAGGCCATCTACCTGTCCGACCGGGTTCTGGTGATGGGGCCGCGGCCGGGGCGCGTGGTCGAGGAGTTGCGCATCGATCTGCCGCGACCGCGCAGCCCGGCCACGATGGCCGATCCGCGTTTCGGGCAACTCGGCGCACAGCTGCGCGAGCGCTTTCGCACGATGTCCGAGCCGGCCGCCGTCGGCGCGGCCTGAGGCGCAGACGTGACCCCCCGCGGCCTCGACCGCTTCGCCTGGGCGTGGCCGCTCGGCACGGTGCTCGCGCTGGTTGGCGTGTGGCACCTGCTGGTGGCCTCCGGCCTGGTCGCCGGTTACCTGCTGCCCAGCCCGGGCAAGGTGATGCGGGCCATCGCGCGCATCACGGGCGACGGCACGCTGGTGACGCATCTCACGCCCACGCTCACCGCCAGCGTCGTGGGTTGGGCCTGCGGCGGGCTGCTGGCGACGGCACTGGCCGCGCTGGTGGCCGAATTCCGCTGGGTCGAGCGCTCGCTGCTCGTGCACTTGCTGGCGCTGCAGGCGATCCCGAAGGTGGCGCTCGCGCCGCTGGTGTTCCTGTGGCTCGGCTTCGACATCGGCGGCAAGGTCCTGCTGGTGACGCTGATCTGCTTCTTCCCGGTCTTCGCCAATGCGCTCGCCGGCTTCCGCTCGGTCGACGCCGGCCTGCTTGATCTGATGAGAGCCAGCGGTGCCGGCCGCTGGCACACCTGGCGCCACGTGAAGCTGCCGGCGACGCTGCCGGCGCTGTTCGCCGGCCTCGAGGTCTCGGTCGCCTTCGCGCTGATCGGCTGCGTGGTGATGGAATTCGTCGGCGCCACGCGCGGCCTGGGCTTCGTGATCCAGGACGCCTCGAGCACCTACGACCTGCCGTTGTCCTTCGCCGCCATCATCGTGCTGGGCGTCATCGGCACCGCCGGCAACGCGCTGCTGCGATGGGCACGCGGCTGGCTGCTGCCCTGGGAGCGCGCGGGGCGCAGCCCTGCCCCGCAAGGAGCGGCCGGTGGCTGAGCGCGCCGCCGTCGCCGAGGCGGCACGCACCGCCGCCGCATCCACGGCCACGCTGGTGCTGATGCTGGCGGGCTGGGAGGCGCTGGTTCGCGGCCTGGGCTTGTCGGCGCAG
>JBBQOR010000370.1:0-3555 GCA_038331055.1 Burkholderiales bacterium | reverse complement strand
ACGAAGGGCAGGCCCAGCGTCACATTGACGCCCTGCTCCACGCCCAGGTACTTGACGGGGATCAGCCCGTGATCGTGGGTCATCGCCACCACCAGGTCGAACTCGCCGCGGCGCGCGCGCATGAACACCGTGTCGGGCGCCCAGGGGCCGCTGGCGTCGATGCCCTCGGCGCGTGCGGCCTGCACGGCCGGGCCGATGAAGCGGATCTCTTCGTCGCCGAACAGACCGCCCTCGCCGGCATGCGGATTGAGTCCCGCCACCGCGATGCGCGGCGCGTGCTGCCCCCAGCGCGCCGCGGCGTGGTGGGCGATGCGCAGGGTCGACAGCACGGCGCCATAGTCCAGCGCCTCGATGGCCGCGCGCAGCGACAGGTGAATCGTCACCAGCACCACGCGCAGCTCGTCGTTGGCCAGCATCATGCGCACTGGCGGCGCGGGCTGCCCGGGCGCGGCGGCCAGCGACTGCAGCATCTCGGTGTGGCCGGGAAAGCGCACACCGGCAGCCGCCAGGGCCTCTTTGTGCACCGGCGCGGTGACGATCGCCGAACCCTCGCCGCGCTGCATCAGCGCCACCGCATGCTCGATGCAGCGCGCCGCCGCCGCGCCCGCCCGGGCATCGACGCAGCCCCAGGGCAGCGCGGCCAGCCCGTCTTGCAGATCTGGGCCGGGCAGACCGGGCACCGGCAGCAGCGGCAGACAGTCCGGCGGCAGCGTGGCCGCATCGGCCGGCTGCTCGATGCAGGCCACTGGCAACAGGCCGCCGGTGGCCGCCACCGCGCGGCGCAACACCTGCACGTCGCCCAGCACCACGCAGCCGGCGGCCGCGCCGCGGCGGAAGGCCTGCACGATGATCTCCGGGCCGATGCCGACGGCATCGCCCATCGTCAGCAGCAAGGGCGGGGTGGTCGGGCTGCGCTTCACGCCGGGTTGGAAATGTCGATGAACTGATGCTCCAGCCCGAGCTGCCGCGCGACGAAGGCGCCGACCGCCGGCGCGCCATAGCGCTCGGTGGCATGGTGCCCGCAGGCGAGGAAGGCCACGCCGGTTTCACGCGCCAGGTGGGCCTGCGGCTCGGAGATTTCGCCGGTCAGGAACGCATCCACCCCGGCGGCCAGTGCGGCCTCGAAGTAGCCCTGAGCGCCGCCGGTGCACCAGCCGATGCGCGCCAGCGTGCGGCCGTCGCCGGCCACCACGGTGGGCGCACGGCCCAGCACCGACTGCAGCTGCGCGGCCAGCGTGGGCAGATCGCGCAGCCCGGCGGCGGGGCCGGCAAAGCCCAGTTGCTGCTCGCCGAAGCGCCTATCCGCCACCAGCCCGAGCAGCAGGCCCAGCTGCGCGTTGTTGCCCAGTTCTGCATGCGCGTCCAGCGGCAGGTGGTAGGCGAACAAACTGAGGTCAGCGGCCATCAGCCGCGCCACGCGGGCCTTGAGCCAGCCGGTCAGCCGGCCGTCCTGGCCGCGCCAGAACAAACCGTGATGCACCAGCAGCGCATCGGCGCCGGCCTCGATGGCCGCGTCGATGAAAGCCAGGCTGGCGGTGACGCCGGAGACCAGCCGCCGCACCTGCGGCCGACCCTCGACCTGCAGACCGTTCGGCCCATAATCCTTGAACGAGTCCACACTGAGCAGCGTGTTCAGAAAGGACTCGATTTCAGTGCGCTCGGCCATCGCGGCGCTCCCTGGCATGTGGCGTAGAACCTGGCTCGTATTCTCTCAGGCGGTGACGGTGGCGCTCGCGCTGCTGTTCGTCGTCACCACGCTCAAGCCCGAATGGTTGCCCGGCCGCGTGGCCACGCCCGGCGGCTCGGTGCTGCCGCTGCCCACGCTGGCGCTGGCCCCGGCGCGCGCCTCGGATGCCGCACCGGCGCCCGGCTTCAGCACGGCAGCGCAGCGCGCGGCGCCGGCGGTGGTCAGCGTGCTGGCCACCAAGATGGCGCGCCGCAACCCGCATCTGGACGACCCGGCCTTCCGTTACTTCTTCGGCGACCGCCCGCCACAGTCGCAGGCGCAGATCGGTCTGGGCTCGGCGGTCATCGTCTCGCCCGAGGGCTACCTGCTGACGAACAACCACGTCATCGAGGGCGCCGACGAGATCGAGGTGCAGTTGGCCGACGGGCGCCAGGCGTCGGCCCGCGTCATCGGCACCGACGCCGAGACCGATCTGGCGGTGCTGAAGATCGAACTCGACCGGCTGCCGGTGGTCAGCTTCGGCGACGCCCCCGGGCTGCGCGTGGGCGACGCGGTGCTGGCCATCGGCAACCCGTTCAACGTCGGGCAGACGGTGACGGCGGGCATCGTCAGTGCGCTCGGGCGCAACCGGCTGGGGCTGTCGACCTTCGAGAACTTCATCCAGACCGATGCGGCGATCAACCCCGGCAATTCGGGTGGCCCGCTGGTCGACACCGAGGGCCGGCTGGTGGGCATCAACACGGCGATCTTCTCGCGCGGCGGCGGCAGCCTGGGCATCGGCTTCGCGATCCCGGCCGACATCGCGCGCGGCGTGCTCGATGCGCTGGTGCGCAATGGCCGGGTGGCGCGTGGCTGGGTCGGCGTCGAGCCGCGCGACCTGACGGCCGAACTGGCCGAGAACCTGCGCCTGCCGCTGAAGGCCGGCGTGCTGATCACCGGCGTGCTGCAGGACGGGCCGGCCAGCCGCGGCGGCCTGCGCCCGGGCGACGTGGTGGTGCGCGTGGGCGAGCGCAACGTCATCGACAGCACTCAACTGCGTGAGGCGGTGGCGGCGCTGGCCCCGGGCAGCGCCACCACGCTGGGTGTGCAGCGCGGCGCTCAGGCGCTGCAACTGTCGGTGACTGTGGCGCAGCGGCCGCGCCCAGACGATCGCTGAGCGACGATCAGGGACCGGGCTCGGCCTCGGGCTCGGCGGTCTTGCCGCGCTGGTCGCTGCGGGCCATCACGCGCGCGATGATGATGCCGGCCTCGTACAGGATGCACATCGGTATCGCCAGCGCCAGCTGTGAGATCACATCCGGCGGCGTGACGACCGCGGACACGACGAAGGCGCCCACGATGAAGTAGCCACGCACCTGCTGCAGCTGCTTGATGGTGACGACGCCGATGCGCACCAGCACGATCACCGCCACCGGCACCTCGAAGGCGATGCCGAAGACCAGGAACAGCGTCAGCACGAAGCCGAAATACTGCTCGATGTCTGGCGCGGCCGTGATGCTTGCGGGGGCGAAAGCCTGGATGAACTTCGACATGCCCGGGATGACGACGAAGTAGCAGAAGGCCACCCCGATCAGGAACAGCAGCGTGCTCGACACCACCAGCGGCACCACCGTGCGCTTCTCGTGCGAGTACAGCCCCGGCGCGACAAAGGCCCAGACCTGATAGAGCACGAAGGGCAGCACCAGCATGAAGCCGCACAGCAGCGTGATCTTCAGCGGCACCAGCACGGGCGAGATGACGTTGGTGGCGATCAGCGTCGCGCCCTTGGGCAGGTGCGCCACCATCGGCGCGGCCAGCAGGTCGTAGAGGCCAGCCGGACCGGGCCAGAAGCACAGCGCGCCAAACACCACCCCCACGGCGATGGTGGC
>JBBQOR010000369.1:0-3560 GCA_038331055.1 Burkholderiales bacterium | reverse complement strand
GGACGCGCCGATGTCGGCGGAACGCTGCTGCGCACAAACGTTGACAAGCTGACGATCCTGCCCAGCGGTACGCCGGTGCCTCGCGCCACTGAGCTTCTGGCCAGCGAGGCGATGCGCGACTTGCTGCAGGAGATGGCCACGCGCTACCCGGACCGCATCATCATCTTCGACTCGCCGCCGCTTCTGTTGACGACCGAGTCGCGGGTGCTCGCCACGCACATGGGTCAGATCGTGGTGGTTGTGCATGCCGGGCGGACCCTGAACACCGATTTGCAGCACGCACTGTCGACGATTGAAGCCTGCCCGGTGCGCATGATGGTGCTCAACAAGGCTACCGGTTCGGTGCAAGGCGCCTATGGCCAGGGCTATGGCTATGGCTATGGCTATGGCTATGGCTACGGCTACGGCTACGGGCGTGACGGCGAGCCAGGCAAGCAACCCGCCTGATGACCTGCGACTGCGTTGATGTCGACGGCGCGGCCGGGCCTGGCGCTGACGTGGCCGCGGCGGGCTCTGAGCGCTGGCATATGGTGCCGTGGGCCGTACTGTTGGCGCTTGGCGTAACCTCCGCTGGTGCCCAGACCGCCGGCCTCTTCGTGCCGACGCTCACTCTCGGTCAGACCTTCACCGATAACACGACGCAGTCCATCACCGGCCGCTCGAGCGAGTTCGTCACCACCGTCAGCCCGGGCCTGAGCTACTCCAGCCGGGGCGGTCGGATTCAGGGATTCGCCAGTTACGCGTTGAACGGCGCGCTGTATGCACGCGACCATGAGCGCAGCAATCTGCGTCACTCGCTCAACGCGTCGCTGGCCTCTGACTGGTTCGATCGGCGTCTGAGTCTGGCGGCACGCGTCAGTACCACGCGTGCTTCGGCTTCTGCGCTTGACCGGCCGGGCAACGACTCCTTTCGCGATCTGCCGGGCAGTACGACCGTACAGAGCTACGCCTTGTCTCCCGCGCTGCGTGGCCGGCTGCTCGGTGAAATGCGCTACGAGGCGAGCCTGAACTGGCTGTCCACGCGGACCGGCTCGGCAACTCTGTCTGACTCGACCGCACTGTCGGGTTCGTTCTCGCTGGCTTCGGCGCTTGCCGGCACGCCGTTGTCGTGGTCGTTGGCCGCGACGCGCACCACATCAGACTTCAGCCTGGGCCGCAGCACCACCTCCGCCCGCGTGGTCGGGCAGTTGGACTACCGCCTGTCGCCAGATTTGACACTGGGTCTGCGCGGCGGCCGCGAGCAGACTGAGCTGACCGAGTTGCAGGGCAGCCGCAGCACCGACAACTGGGGCCTGAGCGCCAATTGGCGACCGACCGAACGGACCCGGGTCAGCGCCACCTGGGACCACCGTTTCTTCGGCAACGGCTACAGCATCAGTGCAGAGCACCGCCTGCGGCGCTCTGCGTTCCGATTCACCGACTCACGGGATGTGTCCGATAACGCCGGTTTTGGCGCTGCCTCCAGCGCGCGAACGCTGTTCGATACGCTGTTCGCACAATTTGCCGCCACCGAACCCGATCCAGCGCGCAGAGAACAGCTCGTGGACGCGTTTCTGCGCAGCAGCGGACTGGATGGCAACCGCGCGGCAGGCGGCGGTTTCCTGTCTTCGGCGGCCACCGTGCAGCGCCGCCAGGATCTCACCTGGACCATGACCGGGCTGCGCACGAGCCTGCTCTTGTCGACCAACCGCAGCCAGGGCTCGCGAGTAGATGCGGGAAGCAATGTCAACGACGACTTCGCAGGCGGCAACGTGCTCGACCAGCGTGCCTACAACCTGTCGATAACGCACCGCTTGACGCCGACGGCCACGGCTGGTCTGAGCCTGCAGGACACACGCACCCGGGCCAGTACCAGCGGCATCCGCACCGAGCAGCGCAGTGTCGGCCTGAACTGGACCACCCAGCTCGGCCGACGCACCGCGCTGACCGCATTGGTTCGTCACGTCGAGTTCGACAGCCCGACTGCCCCGTACACGGAAAACTCCGTGAACGCGGTCGTCAACATGCGCTTCTAGGAGGCCAACCATGTACGAAGCCTTCTACGGCCTGACCAGCAAGCCGTTCCAGCTGATCCCCGACCCCAGCTTCTACTTCGGCAGCAAGCAGCACAGCCGCGCCAAGGCCTACCTCGAGTACGGCGTCTCGCGCAACGAGGGTTTCGTCGTCGTCACCGGCGAGATCGGCGCGGGCAAGACCACCATCCTGCGCGCGCTGATCGAGGGCCTGCACGGCAGCAACGTCGTCACCGGAAATCTGGTGACCACGCAACTGGGTGCCGAGGACACGCTGCGCATGGTCGGCGCGGCCTTCGGCTTCAAGGTCAAGGACGTGCCCAAGAGCGAGTTGCTGATCACGCTCGAGGCCTTCCTGATCAGCCAGACCAGCCAGGGCAAGCGCTGCCTGCTGATCGTCGACGAGGCGCAGAACCTCAGCATGCGCGCGGTGGAAGAGCTGCGCATGCTGTCCAACTTCCAGTTCGGCAACCAGGCGCTGCTGCAGACCTTCCTGATCGGCCAGCCCGAATTCCGCGAGATCCTGCAGCGGCCCGAGATGGAGCAGTTTCGCCAGCGCGTGGCCGCGGCCTGCCACATCGGCCCGCTGGATGCCGAAGAGACGCAGCACTACATCGAGCACCGTCTCAAGCGCGCGGGCTCGACCGGCAAACCCGGCCTGACGCTCGAGGCCTTCAAGGGCGTCTTCGACGCCACGCGCGGCATCCCGCGTCGCATCAACGGCGTGTGCGACCGGCTGCTGCTGCTGGGCTTCCTGCAGGGCAAGGTCGACCTCGGCATCGAAGAAGTCACCGAGGTGGTGCGCGAGATGGAGCAGGAGTCCGCCGGCCCGCCGCGCATGGCGGCGCATGACGGCTCGACGCTGCAGGCGCCGGTGAGCGCCGACATCGACCCGGATATCGACCTCGACAAGCTCAAGCTCGATCCGGCCGCGGCCGAAGTGATGAACAAGCAGCTCAACTCGCTGCGCGCCGAGCAGCGGCTGGACCAGCTGCAGCGGCTCGAGCGCAGTTTGCTGCGTCTGGAGCGCATCAACGTGCAGACGCTGGGCATGCTGCAGAAGCTGGTCGGCGCGGTGCGCAAGACCACTGACGAGAAGGTCAAGTGATGGCGGGCGAAGGGCCGACGGGCCTGCGCCCGGTGATGTGCGTCGTCGGTGCGCGGCCGAACTTCATGAAGATCGCGCCGATCCTGCGTGCGCTGGCGGCACATCAGCCGCCGATCCCCGCCTTCCTCGTACACACCGGCCAGCACTACGATGCGGATATGAACGACCGCCTGTTCAGCGACCTGGGCCTGCCCCAGCCGGACCTGAACCTGGGTGTCGGATCAGGCACGCATGCGGTGCAGACGGCTGAAGTGATGAAACGCTTCGAGCCCGCGCTGGACGAGCACAAGCCGTCCTGCGTGCTGGTGGTCGGCGACGTCAACTCCACGCTCGCCTGCACGCTGGTGGCGGTGAAGAAGCAGGTGCCGGTGGTGCATGTCGAGGCCGGCCTGCGCAGCGGCGACCGCCGCATGCCCGAAGAGATCAACCGCGTGCTGACC
>JBBQOR010000368.1:0-3570 GCA_038331055.1 Burkholderiales bacterium | reverse complement strand
GCACTCACTCTTTCATACAGTCAGGCAGCCAGTCAGTCAGTCAGTCAGTCAGTCAGCGGTGATCTTGGCCGTGGTAATGATGCGGGCCCAGCGCTCGATCTCGTCCTTGAGGAAGCTGCCGAAGGCCTGCGGGCCGCGCGCGTCGACACGAAAGCCCTGAGTGCGCGCGCGCTCGTCGATGTCGCTGCCGGCCATGATGCGCAGTACCTCTGCCGACAGCCGCTCGACGATGGCGTCGGGCGTGGTGGCCGGCGCCATGATGGCCGTCCAGTTTTCCACCGCCAGTTGAGGCGCGCCGCCTTCGGCAGTGGTCGGCACCTCGGGCAGCAGCGGGTGGCGCGCGCCGCTGGCGATGGCCAGCGCGCGCAGGCGGCCGCTCTTCACATGGGCGATGCTCTCGGGCATGTTGGAGAAGATCAGGTCGAGCTGACCGCCGATCAGGTCGGTCATCGACGGTGCGCCGCCCTTGTAGGGGATGTGCTGGATGTCGGTCTTGCTCAGCTCGTTGAACAGCGCCAGCGTCAGATGCGGCGGCGTGCCGTTGCCGCTGCTGCCGGCGTTGAGCTTGCGGCTCCTGGCCTGCGCCATCAGATCGCGGAAGTCGCGGATCGGGCTGGCGGCGGGCACCACCATCACCATCGGCGAGCCGGCCAGCAGCGCCACCGGGCGCAGGTCCTTCTGGAAGTCATAGGGCGCGCGGCCCTTGAACAGCGTCACGTTGGCGGCATGGGTCAGCGTGATGGCCAGCAGCGTTTGCCCGTCGCCTGCCGCCTTGGCCACCTCGGCGGCGCCGATCTGGCCGCCGTTGCCGGGCTTGTTGTCCACCACCACGCTGACCTTCCAGCGTTCGGCGAGTTGCTGCGCCACCAGGCGCGCCATCACGTCGGTCAGCCCGCCGGGCGGAAAGGGCACCACATAGCGCAGGCTGCTGCCGGCGCGTGGAAAGTCCTGCGCCCGACTCAAGGCCGGCCAGAGCGGCAGGGCGAGCGAGGCGGCGGCTTGAAGCAGGCTGCGGCGGCGGGTCATGGCGGTCTCCGTGAGGGTGAGGCGTAGCGCTCAGGCGCCGGCCCAGGTGGCCAGCAGAGTGTCGGGTAGGTCCAGCCCGTCCGCCTCGGCGCGCGCGCGCAGCGCCTCGCGGCGGGCACCGGGCAGGCGCACGCCGTCGTCCTTCAGCATCTCGGCCAGCAGCACCTCTACGCGGTCGAGGTAGCCGGCGCGTCCGGCCAGGGCATCGGGGTCGATGACGATGAAGGCTTGGCCGATGCCCGGCCGGTTGCCTTCGTCGACGAACAAGCTCGAGGCTTCGAAGCCGAAGTGCGCACCGATCAGCGCCGTCACCAGCAGTTCGACCACCAGCGCCAGCATCGCGCCTTTGGGTGAACTCAACGCGCCGATCGGCAGCATCGATCCGGCCAGCGCCGCGCGGGCGTCGGTGGTCGGCTGGCCGTGGGCGTCCAGCGCCCAGCCGACAGGGATCGGCCGGCCTTCCTTGGCCGCCACCATCACCTTGCCGCGGGCCACCTCGGACAGGCTGAGGTCGATCATCAGCGGTGTACCGTCGCGGCGCGGGAAGATGGCAGCCACCGGGTTGGTGCCGAAGATGGCGTGCCGGCCACCCGCGGCCGGCATAGCGGCTGGCGAGTTCGCGAAGCCCAACCCGACCATGCCCGCCGCGGCCACCGGGCGCAGATGGTCCACGATGACCCCGGCATGGTGGCTGCGCATCACGCCGGCGAAGGCGACGCCCTGCGCAGCAGCGGCCTTGACGGCCTCGGCCACCGCCAGTTCACAGGCCGGGAAGGCCAGGCCCTCAGCCGCGTCGATCAGCAGCGCGCCGGCCTTCTGTGTCTTCAGCATGGCCACCGCACGGCCGTCGACGCGCCCGTTCTTCAGATGGCTCGCGTATTGCGCCACGCGGCTGAGCCCATGCGAGCCCAGGCCCTGCGCCTCGGCCAGCACCAGCGCGCGCGCAGTGGACTGCGCCATCGCCGGATGCGCGCCGGCCGCCTGCAGCGTCTGCGCGACAAGGGTTCGCAGCTCGTCCAGCGTGCGCTTCACGCAGCGTGCTCCGGCAACGCCAGCACCTGCAGCACACGCTCGGCGATGAGTTCGCTGACCCGCCCATTGGATTCGGTACTGACGCCGGCAATGTGCGGCGTCAGCAGCAGGTTGGGGCAGCCCTCGAAGTGCGGTGATGCGGGCAGAGGTTCAGTGGCGAAGACATCGATCGCGGCGCCGCCGAGGTGGCCGCTCTTCAGCGCCGCGGCCAGCGCGGGTTCGTCGATGATCTCGCCGCGCGCGGTATTGATGAGCACCGCGCCCCGCTTCATGCGGGCGATCGCAGCCGCATCGAGCAGACCGCGGGTGGACTCGACCAGCGGCACGTGCAGGCTGAGCACGTCGGCGCTGACCAGCACCTCGTCGAGACCCGCGCAGCGCACGCCCGACTCGGCGTAAGCCGGGTGTGCGGCGTCCATCAGCACGTCGAAGGCCATCACCTGCATGCCCAGGCACCGCGCCAGCCGCGCCGTCAACTGTCCGATGCCGCCGAAGCCGAGTAGCCCGAGTGTGCTGCCGGCGGCCTCGCGGCCGTGGGACAGTGCGTTGCGTGGCCAGCCGCCGGCCGCCACCGAAGCGGACGCATGGTAGGCGCCGCGACGCAGCATCAGCGCGGCGGCGATCACGTACTCGGCCACGCTCAGCGCATTGGCACCGGTGGCGGGGATGACCTGCATGCCGCGCGCCTGGCAACCGGGCACATCGATGTTGTCCAGGCCGACGCCAAGGCGGCCGATGACGCGGCAGCGCGCCAGCGCCGCCAGCAGCGCGCCGCGCACCTGTGTGCGGTTGCGCACCACCAGCGCATCGGCCGTGACCGCCTGCAGCATCAGGCGTGCGGCGTCGTCGACCAGCGCCGGCTCATACAGCACCTCGTGCGCGGCGGCCAGGCGCGCGACCGCGCGTTCGTCCATGAACTCGGAAATGACGATGCGCGCCACGAGGCTTCGCGTTCAGCCAACCCGGGCGCGCCGCGAACGGATCGGCGCCGCCGTCCGATCGGAGAGCGCCGCGCGATCGTCAGGGGCTGGAATCACGCGCTCTCGTAAAGCCGTGTCATCACGAACTCGCGGTGGCCGAGCGCCTCGGCGGCGGTGAGCCGGCCGTTGGCGGTGCGCAGCATGCACTCGAGCAGCCGGTCGCCGGCCTGGTCGAGGTTGATTTCCCGCTGCAGCAGGCCCGAGGTGTCGACGTCGACGTGCTCGCTCATCAGCCGCACGGTGCGCGGATTGGCGCAGATCTTGATCACCGGCAGGATCGGATTGCCGATCACGTTGCCCTGCCCGGTCGGGAAGAAGTGGACGGCGTAGCCGGAGGCGGCGCAAAGCGTCACCATCTCGGCCGCGGCGCTCGACGAATCCATGAACCACAGGCCCGGGTGCGTCGACATCTCGGCCTTGTCGATGACGCCGTCGACGGTGCAGCGCTTGCCGATCTTCTGGATGTTGCCGAGCGCTTTTTCCTCGATCGTCGTCAGGCCGCCGGCGATGTTGCCCTTGGTCGGCTGCGAGT
>JBBQOR010000367.1:0-3571 GCA_038331055.1 Burkholderiales bacterium | reverse complement strand
GCAGCTACAGCGGCGGCGGGCAGAACGCCCGCGGGCAGAACTTCGCGATGTACGCCGCGTGGCTGAACGCGGTGATGCCGTGGACGGCGCAGTACACCGTGCGCGAGGCCTGGAAGATGGCCAACGTGGTGGTCGAAGGATCGAACGTCGAATGGGCCTATCTGCGCTGCACCGGCAGCGGGGCCGACACCTACAACGAGAAGCTCACGCCCTCGGAGCCGGCAGACCCGGTCAACAACCGGTCCTTCTGGACCGCCCACGGTTCGTGCTGAACAAGGAACTCCCATCATGGCACTCAAACTCGATGCTCTGGACATGCGGGCCAAGCTGCCCGAACTGCCGACCTCGGCGCCGATCTATGCGCTCAGCGCACCGCCGCTGGAAGAGCGGCGCGCCGCCATCGCCCGCCTGGGCGACCGGCTCAAGCTGGGTACGCTGCGCAGCGTGGAGCTCGACCACGGGCAGGTGTTCGCCAGCGAGCGCGGCGACATCACGCACTTCCACGCCAGCGGCGCGGTGTGGGCGCGCGACGCCACGGCCTCTGACGGCGCGGTCAACGAGTTCCGCAAGTGGGCCGGTCTGGCCGACAGCAATGTCGACGGTCAGCGCAACGTGCTCGACCCCGCCGCGGCGAAGAGGCTGATCGCGCAGGCGCGCGAACTGCTAGAGCCGCTGGGGCTGCTGGGCAAGGAGGTGGCCTCGGCGTCGGTGCAGCTTGACCAGGTGGCGCAGCTCGACGCCAAGGGCAAGGAGCTGGCGCAGGGTGCAGGCCAGGCCTGCGTGAAGTTCGGCTACGAGGTGCGCGGCGTGCCGGTGCGGGGCGCGGGCGGCAAGACGCTGCTGTTTGCCGAGCCCGGCGACAACCAGCCGCGTGTGGCGGGCGTCTTCCACGCCTGGCGCAAGGTGGGCGGCGACACGCCGATCAAGCTTCAACGGCTGGAGGAGGCGCTGTCGGTGGCGCTGCTGACCGACCCTGAACTCGACCGCTACGGCACCGCGGGCCACAAGGTCCAGATCACCCGCCTGGAGTACGTCTACATGGCCCTGCCGGCCTTCATGCGCCAGACGCAGCTGTTCCCGATGATCCAGGTGGAGGGCATCGTCTCCGAGGGCAAGCTGGGCATCAGCTTCCACTTCGGGCGCATGCACCATGTGGCATCGCCCAAGACCTACGCCGACGCCGGCTTGTTTGCGCCCTATCTGCTGGGCAACCCGGATGCGATCGTGCCGATCGCCCCGAAGGCCTCCCGGGCCAACCCGGCTTGAAGAGCCCGCGCGCGGCCGGGTGGCTGTCGCCGCCCGGCCCGTGCTCAGGCCAATTCGCGCCGCAGCCGGCGGACGGCTTCTTCTAAAGTGGCCATCGAACTGGCAAAGCTCAGCCGCAGGTATCGCGCGGCCGCGGCGGGGCCGAAATCGCGGCCCGGTGTCAGAGCCACGTGCGCGCGTCGCATCAGATCGAAGCTGAAGTCCCAGCTGTCGGTATGCCAGCGGCTGCAGTCGGCCCAGACGTAGAAGGCGGCGTCGGGCATCACGGGCACCTCGAAGCCGATCTCGCGCATCGCTGGCACGATGAAATCGCGACGGTGGCGGAACTCGGCCCGGCGGCGCTCGTACTCCGCAATCGAGGCCGGCTCGAAACAGGCCAGCGCCGCGCGCTGCGCCAGCGTGGATGGGCAGATGTACAGGTTCTGCGCCAGCTTCTCCACCGGCGCCACCAGGTGCGGCGGCAGCACCAGCCAGCCCAGCCGCCAGCCGGTCATGCCGAAGTACTTGGAGAAGCTGTTGACGGAGACGATCTCGTCGCCCAGCCCGTCGGGCAGCGCCAGCGCGCTGCGGTCGAACGCCTGGTCGTAGCCCAGGCCGAGGTAGATCTCGTCGACGATGGTGGTGCCGCCGCGTTCGCGCACCGCGCTGGCGATGGCGGCCAGTTCGTCGAAGGCGATCGAGGTGCCGGTCGGGTTCGATGGCGAGGCCAGTAGCACGCCGCGCGTGGCCGGGCTCCAGCCGGCACGCACGGCGGCGGCGTCGGGCTGGAAGCGCTGCGCCGGCCCGGCCGGCAGCAGCCGCGCGCGGGCGCCGGCCGCCGCCACGAAGTGCCGGTTGCAGGGGTAGCTCGGGTCGGGCATCAGCACCTCGTCGCCGGCCTCGAACAGCGCCAGGCAGATCAGCTGCAGCGCGCCCGACGCACCAGCGGTGACGACGATGCGCGCCGGGTCGACCGCGATGCCGAAGCGCGTGCCGTACCAGCCGGCGATGCGCTCGCGCAGTTCGGGCAGGCCGGTGGCCTGGGTGTAGGCGGTGTCAGCGTCGCGCAGGCAGCGTTCTGCCGCTTGCACCACCAGCGGCGCGGCGCCGAAGTCGGGCTCGCCGATGTTAAGGAAGAGCATCGGCTCGCCGCCCTGCGCGGGGTCGCACTCGGGCAGGTCGGCCAGCAACGCGGCGGCCTTGGCGCACTCCATCACGTAGAACGGCGCGATGTGCTCGAGCCTGCCCGCCAGGCGGGTGGACAACGCCTTCATGGGCCGGCGTCGCGCGCGGTGCGGCGGGCCGCCACTTCGACGCTGCGCAGGTCACCGGCGGTCTTGTCGAGCACCGCGTTGACGTACTTGTGGCCGTCCGTGCCGCCGAAGGTCTTGGCCAGTTCCACCGCCTCGTTGATCACCGCGCGGTACGGGATCTCGATGAAGTGCTGCAGCTCGTAGGCGCCGATCATCAGCACGCCGTGCTCGACCGGCGACAGCTGCGCCACCTTGCGGTCGAGGTGGCGGGCGAGCAGCGCATCGAGTGCGGGGGCCTCGCGGATGCAGCCGTGCAGCAGGGCGTCGAAGTGCGCGTGGTCGGCCTTGTCCCAGCCGGTCTGCTCGCGCATGTGGGCATCCACGAGGCCGGCGTCCTCGCGCGAGAGCAGCCACTGGTACAGGCCCTGCAGCGCCAGCTCACGGGCACGGCGGCGGCTGGCCTTGCCGCCAGCGCCCGAGGCCGGGTTCAAGACAGGTCTTCCAGCAGGTTGGCCATCTCGACGGCCACCCGCGCCGCGTCGCGGCCCTTGTCCACCGCGCGCACCTGCGCCTGCTCGAGCGTCTCGACGGTCAGGATCGCGTTGGCGATCGGGATCTGGTGGTCGAGCGAGACCCGGGTCACGCCGGCGCCGCTTTCGTTGGCCACCAGTTCGAAGTGGTAGGTCTCGCCGCGGATCACGCAGCCCAGTGCGATCAGCGCATCAAAGTCGCCGCTGTCGGCCATCACCTTCAACGCCAGCGGCACCTCGAGCGCGCCGGGCACGCTGACGTGGCGGATGTCGCGCGGCGCCACGCCCAGCGTGGCGAGCTCGGCGACGCAGGTGTCGGCCAATTCGCGGGTGATACGGTCGTTGAAGCGCGCGCGCACGATGCCGATGCGCAGCCCGCTGCCGGTGAGTTCGCCGGCTTCGCCTTGTTCTGATTCGCGCATGCGGGCCGGGCCGGCTTTCAGCCTGCAGCGCCGATGAAGCCGGTGACTTCGAGCCCGTAGCCGGTCATGCTGGGCATGCGCCGCGGGCTGCCGAGCAGCTTCATGCGTGCGACGCCCAGCT
>JBBQOR010000366.1:0-3583 GCA_038331055.1 Burkholderiales bacterium | reverse complement strand
GCACGCCCATGACGGCGCCGTCGCCGTAGCTCATGAGCACGTAGTTGCCCACCCACAGCGGCAGCGCCTGGTCGGTCAGCGGGTGCGTCACCGTCAGGCCGGTGGGGCAGCCTTCCTTCTCTCTGAGCGCGAGTTCGGCCTCGGTGGTACCGCCCTGGCGGCACTTGTCGATGAAGGCGGTCAGCACCGGGTTGCCCACGGCGGCATGCGCGGCCAGCGGATGTTCGGGTGCGACGGCACAGAAGCTCACGCCCATGATGGTGTCGGCGCGCGTCGTGAAGACCGGCATGCGGCCGTCCTGGATCAGCACGCCGTCGGCACCGCGGATCTCGTGCGTGAAGGCGAAGCGCACGCCCTGGCTCTTGCCGATCCAGTGCTCCTGCATCAGCCGCACGCGCTCGGGCCAGCCGTGCAGGTAGTCGGGGTGCGCGGGGTCGGCCACGCCGGCCAGCAGCTCTTCGGCGTACCGGGTGATCGCCAGGTACCAACCGGGAATCTCGCGCTTCTCGACCAGCGCATTGCTGCGCCAGCCGCGGCCGTCGACCACCTGTTCGTTGGCCAGCACGGTCTGGTCCACCGGGTCCCAGTTGACGACCTGCGTCTTCTGGTAAGCCAGACCCTTGTCGAGCATCTCGAGGAAGAACCACTGGTTCCAATGGTAGTACGCGGGGTCGCAGGTGGCCAGTTCACGCGACCAGTCGAAGGACAGCGACAGCGGCTGCATCTGCGCCTTCATGTCGGCGATGTTGTCGCGCGTCCATTGCGCCGGCGGCACGCCGTGGGCGATCGCAGCGTTCTCCGCCGGCAGGCCGAAAGCGTCCCAGCCCATCGGCATCAGAACGTTGTAGCCCTTCATGCGCATCTGCCGCGCCATCACGTCGTTGATGGTGTAGTTGCGCACATGCCCCATATGCAGTTTGCCGCTGGGGTAGGGCAGCATCGAGCAGGCATAGAACTTGGGCCGGCTGGTGTCTTCGCTGGCGCGGTAGGCGTCGCGCGCGGCCCAGTGCGCCTGGGCGGCTGATTCGACTTCTGCGGGGACGTATTTCTCGTTCATCCCGCGATTGTAGGAGTCGCTATCTGGAGGTCTTCGGTTGCAAGGACGGCTGCGCGGGTGTCTGCGCGGATGACTGCGCGGATGACTGCGCGGATGACTGCACCAAAGGCTCGGCGACGAATCCGATGCGGTTCAGCCCGGCGGCCTGCAGGGCGCCGATCAGCTCGGCCACGCGGCCGTAGGGCACGGCGGCATCGGCGCGCAACTGCACCTCGGTGGCCGGGTTGCGCCGTGCGGCCTCACGCGCCTGGCGCGCCAGCGCCTGCGTACTGGTGGGCTGCTCGCCCACGTAGACCTGGCCCTGCGCGTCGATGGCCAGCGCCAGCACGGCAGGGGCGTCGCCCGGCGTGGCGCCTTCGGTGCGCGGCAGGTCGAGCTTCAGGCTGGACGTCATCAACGGCGCGGTGATGATGAAGATCACCAGCAGCACCAGCATGACGTCGATCAGCGGCGTCATGTTGATGTCGGCCATCGGGCGTGCGCCCGGGTTGCGCTCGAGCCGGCCGAAGCTCATGTCGGTGTCTCCTCAGTGCTTCGCGGTGCCGCCCAGGCGCATCTCGCGCAGATCGTGCGCGAAGCCCTCGAGCTCGGCCTCGGCGGCGGCGATGCGCTGGCCGAAGAGGTTGTAGGCCAGCACACCGGGCACCGCCACCGCGATGCCGGCGGCCGTCATCACCAGCGCCTCGCCCACCGGGCCGGCGATCTTGTCGATCGTCACGCTGCCGCTGGCGGCGATCGCCACCAGTGCGTGGTAGATGCCCCAGACGGTGCCGAAAAGCCCCACGAAGGGGGCCGTGCTGCCCACCGAGGCCAGCAGCACCTGCCCCGACTGCAGGTGCGCCAAGCCGCGGTGAAGCGCATCACGCAGCCGCCGCGTCAACTGCGATTCCACCGGGCTGGCGCCTTCCAGCGATGCCGCGAGAGGCTGCGCATGGGCCGCATCGACCAGTGGCAACAGCAGGCGCTCGCGGTCCAGCGCGGCCAGCCGCGCGCGGCCCTCGGGCAGCGTGGCGGCGTCCCAGAACGCCGGCACGGCGCGCGCGATGTCGGTGCTGGCGCGCCGCAGCACCCAGCCCTTCCACAGGATGACCACCCAGGCCGCCACCGACATGCCCAGCAGCGCCAGCGCCACCGCGCGGCCCACCGTGTCGGTCTGCGCCCAGAAGGCGAAGAAGCCGCCGCCCTGCATGGCCGCTCAGCCGCCGTCCGCCAGGCCCAGCACGTGGTCCATGCCGAACAGCCCGGGCCCGCGCGTGGCCAGAAACTTTGCCGCGCGCAGCGCGCCTTCTGCATAGGTGCGCCGGCTGCTGCTCTTGTGCGTGATCTCGATGCGCTCGCCGTCGCCGGCGAAGAGCACGGTGTGGTCGCCGACGATGTCGCCGCCGCGCAGCGTGGCAAAGCCGATGCTGCCGCTGCGGCGCTCGCCGGTGAACCCCTGTCGCGCCCAGACGGCGCTGTCGGCCAGCGTGCGGCCGCGTGCGTGCGCCACCGCCTCGCCCATCGCCAGCGCGGTACCGCTGGGGGCGTCGACCTTGTGCCTGTGGTGCGCCTCGACCACCTCGACGTCGAAGGAGTCATCCAGCACCCGCGCTGCCACCGCCAGCAGCTTGAGCACGACGTTGACGCCCACACTCATGTTGGGCGCCATCACGATGCCGATGTGTTCGGCCGCGTCGGTGATCAGCGCCCGCTGTTCGGCGTCGAAACCCGTGGTGCCGATGACCAGTCTGACACCGGCGGCGCGGCACGCGGCCAGATGCGCCAGCGTGCCTTCGGGGCGGGTGAAGTCGATCAGCACCTGCGCGCCAAGCAGCCCCTGGGCCAGCACATCGGTGATCGGCACGCCACTGCGTTGGTCCAGGTGGCCGGCGGCGTCACTGCCCAGCAGCGGACTGCCTGGCTGGTCGAGCGCGCCGCTGAGCGTGCAGCCCGGGTCGGCCAGCACGGCATCGACCAGCATGCGCCCCATGCGGCCGCCGGCGCCGGCCACCGCGATGCGCAGCGGCGCGACTGCCGACATCACGTCGGCCGTCACGTCGGTTCTAGCGGCGGGTACTCGCGCACCGGGCCCACCGGCTCGGCCGGCGGCGCTTCACGCCGTACCGGCGCCGGCAGCGCCTTGCGTTGCGCCTCGCTGAGCTCGAGCGTGGGCGCGCGGGCGGTGGTGCGCGCGCGGGTGATCGAGGCGACGAACTCGCGCTCGCTCGGCAGATCGGGCGGCGCATCCAGGCTCTGGAGCAGATCGCCCTCGAAGCGCGCGATGATGCTGCGGCGCTGCGGCGCGGTGCCCTGGCGGCGGATCGTGAACAGGTAGTCCCAGCGGTCGGCGTGGAAGACATCGGTGAGCAGCGGCGAGCCCAGTGCATCGCGCACCTGCGAGCGGCTCATGCCGGGGCGCACCAGCGCCACCTGCTCGCGCGTGACCACGTTGCCCTGCACGATGTCGATGCGGTAGGGCGTGATCAGGCCAAAGAAGCTGTCGGCCGCGCGCATCGGCGAGGCGCAGCCACCGAGCAGCAAGGCGGC
>JBBQOR010000365.1:0-3584 GCA_038331055.1 Burkholderiales bacterium | reverse complement strand
CTGGCGCGTGCAGGGTCGCTGATCTTCTGGAAGCCCGGCCCGGCGGCGGCCCCTGCGGCTGCTGTGGCCGTGGTTGCGCCACGTCCGGCGCAGACAGCGCACGGTCTGGCGCTGGCCGGGCTGGCAGCGGCCGTGGTGGCCAGCGCCGTCGCTGCCGGGCCGATCAGCGCCTACACCGAGGCCGCCGCGGCCCAGCTCTTCGAGCGCCAGACCTATCTGCGCGCGGTTCTCGGTGCGCAGCCGGCGCCGTCGGCCTACGACGTGCGCAAGGAAATGCGCGAGCGGGGTGACGCGAAGTGATATCCGGCCAACCGCGCAGCCTGGGCCGGCGACTGCTGCCGGCGCCGCTGCTCAGCGCGGCCTTGCTGGCGGCCTGGCTGCTGCTCAGCCAGTCGGCCTCGGTCGGGCAGTGGCTGCTCGGCGCGCTGCTGGCGCTCGCGGTGCCCTGGTTCACCGAGCGGCTGCGCCCCGAGCGCCCGCGCATCGGTGCCTGGGGCGTCGTGCTGCGCCTGGGGCTGGTGGTGCTCAAGGACATCGTCAAGTCCAACATCGACGTCGCCCGGCTCATCCTCGGCCCGGAGTCACGCATCGCACCGCGCTTCGTCTGGGTGCCGCTGGACATCGCCGACGCGCACGGCATCGTCGCGCTGGCCGGCATCATCACGATGACGCCCGGCACCCTGTCGGCCGACCTCAGCGAAGACCGTCGCGGGCTGCTGGTGCACGTCTTCAATGTCGACGACGAGGCGGCGCTGGTCGCCGACATCAAGCTGCGCTACGAGACGCCGCTGCGTCGCATCTTCGAAGGCGGCGGGCCGTGATCCTGCAGACCCTGCTGCCCTGGGCGCTGGCCGCCTTCGCGCTGGCGCTGACGCTCAACTTGTGGCGGTTGCTGCGCGGGCCGTCAGCCGTCGACCGCATCCTGGCGCTGGATACGCTCTACATCAACGCGCTGGCGCTGATCGTGCTGCTCGGGGTGTGGTGGGGCTCGACGCTGTACTTCGAAGTCGCGCTGTTGATCGGTCTGCTCGGCTTCGTCGGCACCGTGGTGCTGTCCAAGTACCTGATGCGCGGGGATATCGTCGAATGAATCTGCTGGCTGGTCTGCCGCTGTGGCTCGATGCGCTGTTGGCCCTGCTGCTGGTCGTCGGCGCGGGTTTTGCGTTGATCGGCAGCTGGGGGCTGGCCAAGCTGTCGGACTTTCCCAAGCGCCTGCACGGCCCGACCAAGGCGACCACGCTGGGTGTGGGCTGCGTGCTGATCGTCTCGATGGCGGTGTTCGCCTGGGCCGGCGAATTCGGCGCGCACGAACTGCTGATCACGGTGTTCCTGTTCCTGACCGCGCCGGTCTCGGCGCACCTGCTGATCAAGGCGGCGCTGCACGCCGACCCCGCGCTGCGTCCGCCGCCGCCGCCCGCCCGACTGGTGAGCCCAGGCCTCAGCGCGGCGCCCGGTGCAGCACCCGCTGCGCAAACGGAATCTGCACGCCCAGCCGCGTGAGCGTGCGCAGCACCGCCAGGTTGACGTCAGAGCGCACATTGGCCTGGCCCCGGTCGGGGTCGGCGATCCAGAACGGCAGCGTCAGCTCCATCCCGTCGGCGGCGAAGGCCGACAGCTGCACCGTTGGCGCCGGCTCGTCCAGCACGCGCGGCAACGCGGCCAGTGCCGCCACCAGCTCGTGAAAGAGCGCGTCCAGGTCGGTGCCGTAGGCCACCTGCACGCTGGTCGTGAGCAGCACCTTGGGGTCGGCCAGCGAGCTGTTCTCGACGCGCTGCGTGATCATCATCTCGTTGGGCACGATGGCCTCGCGCCCGCTGAGCGCGCGGATCACGGTGTAGCGCGTGCTGATGTCGGTGATGCGGCCCTCGAAGTTGTCCACCTTCACCATGTCGCCGATTCGCATGCTGCGCTCGGCCAGGATCACGAAGCCGCTGACGTAGTTGGCCGCCAGCTTCTGCAGCCCGAAGCCGATGCCCACGCCCACCGCCCCGCCGAGCACGCCGAGTGCCGTCAGGTCGATGCCGGCGGCCGACAGCGCGAACATCAGGCCGATGAAGAGCAACCCCACGCGCAAGGTGTTGGCGGCCATCTTGCGCAGCGACAGGTTGTCGGCCGCGCCCTTGAGCAGCCGGGCCTCCAGCGCGGCAGAGATCCACAGCGCACCGACCAGCACCACGATGGCGGTGAGCACGCCTTCGAGCAGGTTGCGCAGCGAGATGCGGGTGGCGCCGATCTTCCAGTGGATGTCGTCGAGTTCGGTCAGCAGCAGCGGCAGCACGCCGATGATCCACGCCGCCACCGCGATCCACGCCACCCAAGAGACCCAGCTCTGCACCGCGCGCACCATGGTCGAGGTCGGGAACGCCGCATGCAGCACCCGCACCGTCACGCGGATGACCACCAGCGACACCAGCACCGGCACCAGCAGCTTGAACAGCGCGATCGGCAGCACATCGGCCAGCAGCGGCGGCACGCCCCAGGCCAGCAACAGCGCCAGCACCGGGAACAGCACCCCGTCGACCACGCCGTCGCCGAACCACACCGAGCCGGGGCGCGGCTGCGGCCCGCGCAGCAGCCGCACGGCGGCCCAGGCCACCAGCAGGCAGCCGGCGAAGGCGGCCAGTTCGATCAACGCGGCGGGCTTGATCAGCCCGTCGACAAGGCGGCCGAGTTCGTCGGCCGACGGCGTGCGCAGCATGCAGGCGGCGGGCTGGGCTCTACCGGGCTCTACCGGGCTCTGGCGGGCTCTGGCGGGCCGGCGTCAGGCCACGCCGGCCAGCACGCGCAGGTGCGCGGCGACGCTGCGTGCGAGAGCGCTCAGGTGGTACCCGCCCTCCAGGCAGGAGACGATGCGTCCCTGCGCGTGCGCATTGGCCACCTGGGCGATGCAGCGCGTGATCCACTCGTAGTCGGCTTCGACCAGGCCCATCTGGCCGAGCTCGTCCTCTCGGTGCGCGTCGAAGCCGGCGCTGATGAAGATCATCTGCGGCCGGAACACGGCCAGCCTCGGCAGCCACATCTGCTCGATCGCTTCGCGCACGGCCGGCCCGCGCGAATACGGCGGCACCGGCACGTTGACCATGTTCGTGCCCTTGGGCACCGCGCCGCTGTAGGGGTACAGCGGATGCTGGAAGAAGCTGCACATCAGCACGCGCTCGTCGCCGGCGATGATGTCCTCGGTGCCGTTGCCGTGGTGCACATCGAAGTCGATGATCGCCACCCGCTGCAGGCCATGCACGTCCAACGCATGGCGCGCCGCCACCGCCACGTTGTTGTAGAAGCAAAAGCCCATCGCTTCGTCGCGCGTGGCGTGGTGGCCGGGCGGGCGCACGGCGCAGAAGGCATTGCTCGCACGGCCCTGCAGCACGGCGTCTGTGGCGGCCACCGCGGCGCCGGCGGCACGCCGGGCGGCACGTGCGGTACCGAGGAAGATCGAGGTGTCGGGGTCCACGGCGCACGGCTCGCCGCTGGCCGCGACCTGGCGCATGCGCTCGCCCAGTTGCGTCAGGTAGTTGACGGTGTGCGCGCGCGCCAACTGCTCGTCGGTGGCGTCGGGCGCATCACGGAAATCCAGTGCCACATCC
>JBBQOR010000364.1:0-3585 GCA_038331055.1 Burkholderiales bacterium | reverse complement strand
GGCCGGTGCGCCTGTTCGAGGCGCTGCTGCCGCGCCATCTGCAGCTGGTCTACGAGATCAACCAGCGCCACCTCGACGAGGTGCGCACGCGCTTCCCCGGGGACGATGCGCTGGCCGCGCGGCTGAGCCTGATCGACGAGCATGGCGAGCGCCGCGTGCGCATGGCCTCGCTGTCGATCGTCGCCGCGCACAAGGTCAACGGCGTCTCGGCGCTGCACTCCGAGCTGATGGTGCAGACGATCTTTGCCGACTTCGCGCGGCTGGCCCCGGACCGCTTCACCAATGTCACCAACGGCGTCACGCCGCGGCGCTGGCTGGAGCAGGCCAACCCGGCGATGTCGAAGTTGCTGGATGCGCAGATCGGCGACGCCTGGCGTGGCGATCTGGCGCGGCTGGCCGACCTGGCCCCGCTGGCGGGTCAGAAGCGCGTGCAGACGGCCTTCATGAAGGCCAAACGCGAGAACAAGCTGCGCCTGGCCGAACGCGTGCGGCGCGAGCTGGGCCTGGTGATCGACCCGGCCAGCCTGTTCGACGTGCAGGTCAAGCGCATCCACGAGTACAAGCGCCAGCTGCTCAACCTGCTGCACGTGGTGGCCCGCTGGCAGGCCATCGTGGTCGATCCGCAGGGCGACTGGGTGCCGCGCACGGTGATCTTCTCCGGCAAGGCGGCTTCGGCCTACTTCACCGCCAAGCAGATCGTGCGCCTGATCCACGATGTGGGCCGCGTGATCAACACCGACCCGGTGGTGGGCGAACGGCTCAAGCTGGTCTTCCTGCCCAACTACGGCGTCTCGCTGGCCGAGCTGATCATCCCTGCGGCCGACCTGTCCGAGCAGATCTCCACCGCCGGCACCGAAGCCTCGGGCACCGGCAACATGAAGTTCGGCCTCAACGGCGCGCTGACCATCGGCACCTGGGACGGCGCCAACATCGAGATGGGCGAGGCGGTCGGCGAAGCGCGCATGTTCGTCTTCGGCCTGCGCGCCGATGCCGTCGCGCGCATGCGGCAGTTGGGCTATGACCCGCGCCTGCATGTGCAGGAGAACCGCGCGCTGGCCGCGGTGCTCGAGGCCATCGGCAACGGCAGCTTCTCTCCCGGCGAGCCCGAGCGCTACCGCGGGCTGGTCGACTCGCTGCTGCAGCGCGACACCTACATGCTGCTGGCCGACTTTGCCGCCTACAGCGCCGCGCAGGCGCGCGTGGACGCGCTCTACCGTGACCCTGCGGCCTGGGCCGAGACGGCGCTGCTCAACATCGCCGGCATGGGGCCGTTCTCGGTGGATCGCACGATCCGCGAGTACCTCGACCGCGTCTGGTGCTGAGCCGCGCGCGCGCCACCGAGAACCTGCGATGCTGAGCGACGCCGAGGTCGATGCCCTGCTGGGCGCCCGCTGCGGCGACCCTTTCGCCTTGCTCGGGCTGCACGCTGACGCCGAGGGCACGCTGTGGCTGCGCGCGCTGCTGCCCGGGGCCGGCGCGGTGGCGGTGCACGAGGCGGCCGTTGGCGCCGAGCCCGGCAAGCGCGTGGCCACACTCGCGCTGCGCCATGCCGACGGGCTGTGGGAGGGCCCGATCCCGCGCCGCAAGAAGCGCTTCGACTACCGGCTGCACATCACCTGGTCTGACGGGCGCGAGCAGACGCTGGCCGATGCCTTCGCCTACGGCGCGCAGATTCCCGACGCCGATCTGCACTACTTCGGCGAAGGCTCGCACCTGCGGCCGTTCACGATGCTCGGCGCGCATGAATTGCAGCTGGGCGAGGTCGCCGGTGTGCGCTTCGCGGTGTGGGCGCCGAACGCGCGCCGGGTCAGCGTGGTCGGCAGCTTCAACGGCTGGGATGGCCGGCGCCATCCGATGCGGCTGCACCATGGCGGCGGCGTGTGGGAGATCTTCGTCCCGCATGTGGCGCCCGGCGATGTGTACAAGTTCGAGATCGTCAGCGGCCAGGGCGTGCTGCTGCCGCTGAAGGCCGATCCCTACGCACGCGCCGCACAGTTGCGGCCCGAGACCGCCAGCGTCGTGGCCGCACTGCCACCGGCGCGGCCTTTGCCGGCAGGCCGCGCCGCGGCCAACGACCGCCACGCGCCAGTCTCGATCTATGAGGTCCACCCGGGTTCGTGGCGCCGCCATCCCGATGGCGGCTGGCATGACTGGGACCTGCTGGCCGACACCCTGCCCGCCTATGCCGCCGGCCTGGGCTTCACGCACATCGAGCTGCTGCCGGTGAGCGAGCACCCTTTCGATGGCTCCTGGGGCTACCAGACGCTGGGCCTGTACGCGCCCACCGCGCGCTTCAGCAAGCCCGGGGCGGACGGCCAGCGCCACGGCGACCCGGCGGCCTTCGAGCGCTTCGTGCTCGCCTGCCACGCGCAGGGCGTCGGCCTCATCGTCGACTGGGTGCCGGCGCACTTTCCCAGCGACGCCTTCGGCCTGGCGCAGTTCGACGGCACCGCGCTGTACGAGTACCAGGATCCGCGCGAAGGCTTCCACCGCGACTGGAATACGCTGATCTACAACTTCGGCCGCCACGAGGTGCGCAACTTCCTCGTCGGCAGCGCGCTGTACTGGATCGAGCGGCTGGGCGTGGACGGCTTGCGCGTGGACGCGGTGGCCTCGATGCTGTACCGCGACTACTCGCGCGCCGCGGGCGAGTGGATCCCCAACCAGTACGGCGGGCGCGAGAACCTCGAGGCGATCGGCTTCCTGCGCCGCACCAACCAGGTCATCGGCATCGAATGCCCGGGTGCGGTCACCATCGCCGAAGAAAGCACCGCCTTCCCCGGCGTGTCTCGCCCGCCGTACCACGGGGGCCTGGGCTTCCATTTCAAGTGGAACATGGGCTGGATGAACGACACGCTGAAGTACATGCAGGAAGACCCGGTGAACCGCCGCTGGCACCACAGCAAGATGAGCTTCGGGCTGATCTATGCCTTCAGCGAGAACTTCGTGCTGCCGCTGTCGCATGACGAGGTGGTGCACGGCAAGGGCTCGATCCTCGGCCGCATGCCGGGCGATGACTGGCAGCGTTTCGCCAACCTGCGCGCCTACTACGGCTTCATGTGGTGCCACCCGGGCAAGAAGCTGATGTTCATGGGCCAGGAATGGGGCCAGACCACCGAGTGGAACCACGATGCCGAACTGCCCTGGGGCCAGCTGGCCGACCCGCGCCATGCCGGCGTGCAGGCGCTGGTACGCGACCTGAACCAGCTGTACCGCCAGCACAGCGCGCTGCACCATCTGGACTGTGACGGCGCCGGCTTCGAGTGGATCGACGCCCATGATGCGGAGCGCTCGGTTTTTGCCTGGGTGCGCCGCGACGACCGCGGCGGCGAGGTGCTGGTGGTGTGCAACTTCACGCCCGTGCCGCGGCATGATTTCGCCCTGGGTGTGCCCGACAGCGCACCGGCCTGGCGCGAGGCGCTGAACACCGACTCGGCTTATTACGGCGGCTCCAACCTGGGCAACGGCCCGGCCGCGCTGACGGTGCAGGGTGTGCCCAGCCACGGCCGCGCCCGCTCGATCCGCCTGAGCTTGCCACCGCTGGCCACCGTGGTGCTGGTGCCCGCATGAGACTCGATCAGATCC
>JBBQOR010000363.1:0-3601 GCA_038331055.1 Burkholderiales bacterium | reverse complement strand
ATCCTCGTTCGCTGAGCGTGGAATTTACGCGGGACCGCGTGTTCGTCGGTGGAGTCTATGAACGCGTCACCACCATCGGCAGCACTGTGGGTCAACCTACGCGCTCAACGGTAGCCAACACCACCGCGCTGCTGGGCGCGACCTACCGTTTCGACCGGTTCAAGCTGCACGGCATGCTGATCGAGAACCGAATTGAGGGAACCACCGGCATGCGCGGCGGGATGGTTGGAGTCAGTGTGCCGGTCGGGGCCGGCGAAGTCCAGGCCACGTACCAGCGGCGCGACCTGGACGACGCTGCGAACTCGGATGCCAACCTGTTTGCCGTTCAGTACATGCACGCACTGTCCAAGCGTACGTCGGTTTATGTGGGGACTGCACGCCAGCGCAACGACGGCGCTGCCGCGTTCGGAATCTGGCCAAGCCGCCTCGACCAGGGTACCGCCGGCGTGCCGCGCGCTGGCGGTGACGTCTCGGCCTTGCAGACGGGCATACGGCACCTGTTCTGAGGGTGTCGGCGCGGCACTTCAGATCTCATACAAGCAGGTCTGACGACCGCTCGTTGCGGCGAACTCTGTAGCCTGGGCTTCAGTCACAGGTCCCGCCCAGCCTCGCGCGCGGCGCTGTATGCAGCGCGTCGCCACCTCGCCGGGCCTACTGCTCGTCGCACTCGGCCGCGGCGAGGTGATCTATTGGACCGCAGCCGGCGGGCTGCTCGTGCGTTCGCAGCAGCCCGATGCGGCGCCGCGCCTGCTGATGCTCGAGAAGCCCACAGCGTCGGTGTCGGGCGGCGGCCGGGCCTACGTCGTGCTGGGCGGCGAGGTGCTGTATCGCATCGACCTGCCCTGAGGCAGCGCACGGCCGCGTGCAGGCTAGAGCGCTGCGCCTCGGCTCGGTGGAATGCAGCCGAGACCAGCGCTTGTGTGGAGTTCGGATTCCACACAGTACATGTCTGAAAATCTTCCACCCTATCGGGCGATGTTGTCTTTGTTGCCGACACAAATCGGCTTCACAGCCAGGGATGGGGCTGCAACGGGGCATGAACGCACCGGCACGGCGCTTGCACGGTGCTCCTCACAACAACGCCCTGAGGAGACACCCCCATGCAACGCAGACACTGGCTGACCCTGGCCGCCGCCTTGAGCAGCGTGCTGGCCGTCGGCGCCGCCCAGGGCCAGGCCGGCAAGGACATCCGCATCGCCCACATCAACGGCAAGACCGGGGCGCTGGAGGCTTATGCCAAGCAGAGCACGGTGGGCTTCATGCTCGGGCTGGAGTACGCCACCGGCGGCACGATGGCGGTGGCAGGGCGCAAGATCGTCGTGATCGACCGCGATGACCAGGGCAAGCCGGACGTCGGCAAGAGCCTGCTCGCGGCGGCTTACGCCGACGACAAGGTGGATCTGGCGGTGGGCACCACCAGCTCGGGCGTGGCGCTGGCCATGCTGCCGGTGGCCGAGGAGTACAAGAAGATCCTGCTCGTCGAGCCCGCAGTGGCCGACAGCATCACCGGCGACAAGTGGAACAAGTACATCTTCCGCACCGGCCGCAACAGCAGCCAGGACGCGGCGGCCAACGCGGTGGCGCTGGACAAGGCCGGCGTGAGCATCGCCACCATGGCGCAGGACACCGCCTTCGGCCGCGACTTCGTCCGGGCCTTCAAGGAGCAGATCAAGACCGCCCGCCTGGTGCACGAGGAATACCTGCCCGCCGCCACCACCGACTTCACCGCCGGCGCGCAGCGGCTGCTGGACAAGATGCGCGACGTGCCCGGGCGCAAGGTGGTGTTCATCAACTGGGCCGGCGCGGCCAACCCTTTCAAGATCAGTGAGCTGGGCCTGGCGCGTGCGGGCATCGAGATCGCCACCGGCGGCAACATCCTGCCGGCGATGGTGGCCTACAAGCAGTTTCCGGGCATGGAAGGCGCGGCCTACTACTACTTCGGCATGCCCAAGAACCCGGCCAACGAATGGCTGGTGGCCAACCACTACAGCAAGTTCAAGAGCCCGCCGGACTTCTTCACCGCCGGCGGTTTTGCGGCCGCCTCGGCCATCGTGGCGGCGCTGAAGAAGACCAACGGCGACACCGCCACCGACAAGCTGATCGTGGCCATGGAAGGCCTCGCCTTCGACACGCCCAAGGGCCGCATGAGCTTCCGCAAGGAAGACCACCAGGCGATGCAGAGCATGTACCACTTCAAGATCAAGGTCGACCCGGCCTTCGAGTGGGGCGTGCCCGAGCTGGTGCGCGAGATCAGGCCTGAAGAGATGAACATCCCGATCAGGAACAAGCGCTGAGCTGGCCCGGGCGCGCTGCTTCGTGTTGCAGACCCGGGATCTGACGGTCCGCTTCGGCGGCCACGTCGCGGTGGACCACGTGTCCTGCCGCTTCGAGGCCGGCACGCTGACGGCCATCGTCGGCCCCAACGGCGCCGGCAATACCACCTACTTCAACCTGATCAGCGGCCAGCTGCCGGCCAGCGAAGGCAGCGTGCGGCTGGACGGCGAGGACATCACTCGGCTGGCCGCGCCGCTGCGCACCCGCCGCGGCCTGGGCCGGGCCTTCCAGCTGACGCAGCTGTTCCCCAACCTGAGCGCGCAGGAGAACGTGCGCCTGGCCGTGCAGGCGCGTGAGCAGGGGCGCGGCGGCGGCCTGCTCGGCGGCATCGACCTGTGGCGCGTCTGGCTCGACCGAAGGGTTTGGATCGACGAGGCGATGCATATCCTTGATTCCGTGCAGCTGGGTGCCAAGGCGCTGCGGCCGGTGGCCGCGCTGCCGCACGGCGACCAGCGCAAGCTCGAAGTGGCGCTGCTGATGGCGCTGGACCCCAAGGTCTACATGTTCGACGAGCCGACCGCCGGCATGAGCGTGGACGAGGTGCCGGTGGTGCTCGACCTGATCCGCGCGTTGAAGGCGCGCAAGGACCGCTGCATCCTGCTGGTGGAGCACAAGATGGACGTCGTGCGCGAGCTGGCCGACCGCATCGTGGTGCTGCACAACGGGCAGCTGGTGGCCGACGGCGAGCCCGCCGCGGTGATCGCGAGCCCCGTGGTACAGCAGGCTTACCTCGGCATCGTGGCCGAAGAAGAGACGACAGCATGAACCTGCTCACGCTGGCCGGCGTACACACGCACATCGGGGCGTATCACATCCTGCATGGCGTCGACCTCGAAGTGCCCGAGGGCGCGGTAACCGTGCTGCTGGGCCGCAACGGCGCCGGCAAGACCACCACGCTGCGCACGGTGATGGGCTTGTGGGCGGCGTCGAAGGGTACGGTGCGCTTTGCCGGCGAGGCCATCGAGGGGCAGCCGGTGCCCGAGATCGCCCGCCGCGGCATCGCCTATGTGCCCGAGAACATGGGCATCTTCAGTGACCTGACGGTGCAGGAGAACATGCTGCTGGCCGCGCGCGGCGCGCGTCACGCCGATCAACTCGACCGCGCGCGGCTGCAGTGGATCTTCGGTCTGTTCCCGGCGCTGCAGAAGTTCTGGCTTTACCCCGCGGGCAAGCTCAGCGGGGGGCAGAAGCAGATGCTGTCGGTGGCACGCGCCCTGTGCGAGCCGCGCCGGCTGATCCTGATCGACGAGCCGAGCAAGGGCCTGGC
>JBBQOR010000362.1:0-3601 GCA_038331055.1 Burkholderiales bacterium | reverse complement strand
GCGCCTCCAGGTCCTGCTTGGTGATGCCGCGGCGCTCGCTGCGGTGCGTCATGTTGATCGTCATCACCGCGCGGCGCACTTCTGGCGCGGCCTGCGCGCTGAACGGGTCGGCACCCGCGCTGCCGCCGCCGATCGCGGTGTAGACCATCTTCCCGTGCGGGTTGCGCACGACGATCGCGCGCGCTTGCTCGGCGAGCGCGCGCGTCTCGTCGAGACGGCTGCCCGGCGGCAGCGTCAGCGTGACCTGGGTCTGCGACAGATCGTCCGGCGGGATGAAGCCGGTCGCCAGCAGCGGCACCAGCGCAAAGCTGCCGACGAAGAAGGCCGTCGCGCCCAGCAGCGTCCACACGCGGTGGCGCAGACACCAGCGCGCCAGCTTCACGTAGTGGTCCAGCCAGCGCGGCTCGCGGTGCACGGTCTTGGGCAGTCGCATCAGGTAGGCCGACATCATCGGCGTCAGCAGACGCGCGACGACCAGGGAGAAGAAGACCGCGATCGCGGCAGTCCAGCCGAACTGCACGAAGAACTTGCCCGGCACGCCGCCCATGAACGCCGTCGGCAGGAACACCGCGATCAGCGTGAAGGTGGTGGCGATCACCGCCAGCCCGATCTCGTCGGCCGCTTCACGCGCCGCCTCCAGCGGCGTCTTGCCCATGCGCAGATGGCGCGCGATGTTCTCGACCTCGACGATCGCATCGTCGACCAGGATGCCGATCACCAGCGACAGGCTGAGCAGCGTGACGGTATTGATCGAAAAGCCCATCAGGTGCATCACCGCGAAGGTGGGAATGGCCGACAGCGGCAGCGCCGTGGCCGTCACCAGCGTGGCACGCCAGTCGCGCAGGAAGAACCAGACCACGACGACGGCCAGGATCGCGCCCTCGTACAGCAGCCACATCGAGCCGTCGAAGTTCTCCTGCACCGGATCGACGAAGTTGAAGGCTTCGACGACGCGCACATCGGGATGCGCTGCCTTGAGCTTGTCCAGCGCCGCACGCACCGCCGCGGTGACCTCCACTTCGCCCGCCAGGCGCGCGCGCACCACCTCGAAGGCCACCGCCGGCTTGCCGTCCAGCAGCGCCAGCGAGCGCGGCTCGGCCACGGTATCGATGACGTTGGCCACCTGATCCAGGCGCAGGCGCCGGCCGTCGCCCAGGTTCAGTTGCAGCGCACCCAGTTCGGCCGCCGACTGCACGGTGGCGATGGTGCGCACCGACTGTTCGGCGCCGCCGAGCACGGTGCGCCCGCCACCGGCTTCCTGCTGCACCTGGCGCAGCTGGCGCGAGACCTCGGCGGCGGTGGCGTTCAACGCCAGCAGCTTGCCGGGGTCGAGCTCGACGCGCACCTCGCGCGACACCCCGCCGACGCGCTTGACCCCACCGACACCGCGCACGCTGAGCACCGCACGCGAGACCTCGTTGTCGACGAACCAGGACAGCGCCTCTTCGTCCAGCCGATCGCTGGACAGCGTGTAGGTCAGGATCGGCGTGCCCGCCAGGTTGACCTTCTCGATCCACGGGTCACGCATCTCCGCCGGCAGGTCCGCGCGCACGCGCGCCACCGCGTCGCGCACCTCGTCCACCGACTCCTGCATCGGCTTTTCCAGCCTGAACTCGGCGGCGATGGTGGCCGTGCCGTCGCTCAGCGTGGTCGTGATGTGCTTGAGTCCCTGGATCGAGGCCAGGCTGTTCTCGATGCGCCGCGCGACCTCGGTTTCCAACTGCGCCGGGGTGGCGCCCGGCAACGACGCGTTGACGACCACGATGGGCAACTCGATGTCCGGGAAGTTCTGCACCTTCATCGCGCGAAAGCCCAGCACGCCGGCCAGGGTGAGCATGATGAAGAGCAGGATCGCCGGCGTCGGGTTGCGGATCGACCAGGTGGAGAGGTTGAACATGGCGGGTGCGGGCTGCAGGGCGGGCGGCTGCTTCAGCGTTTGGTGTCGACGACGCGCACCAGATCGCCGTCGGCGAGGAACGCGCCGCCCTTCTCGACCACCCGGGCGTTGCCGTCCAGTCCGCCGGCGATCTCGAT
Organism: Burkholderiales bacterium; assembly: GCA_038331055.1. GTDB lineage: Bacteria > Pseudomonadota > Gammaproteobacteria > Burkholderiales > Burkholderiaceae_C > Rubrivivax. The sequence continues at coordinate 1,567 of JBBQOR010000362.1, read as the reverse complement.
GCGTTCACCGGCGCGGCGGCCGACCGTGACCTTGGTCTGCCGCACGCGATTCTCGGCATCCACCCGCATCACCGTCTGAAAGCCGTCCTTCAGCAACACCGCCGACTGCGGCAGCGTCAACGCCGTCACGCTGCCCAGATCGATCTCGCCGCGCGCGAACATGCCTGCGCGCACTGCAGCCGACGCGGGCAGGTCGACATAGACCAGCCCGTTGCGGGTGCCCGGGTCGACGGTCGGGCCGACCATGCGCACGCGGCCGGTGAGCGGCTCGCCGCCGGCCGGCGTGACGCGTGCAGGCTGGCCGGCGCGCAGCTGCGCCAGTTCGGCCGCAGGCACCTCGGCGCGCCACTCCAGCCGGCTGGCGCGGATCAGCCTGAACAGCTCGGGGCCCACCCCGGTGACGGCGCCGACGGTGGCGTTGCGCACCGTGATCACGCCGTCGTCGGGCGCCAGCACCTGCGCCTGCGCCAGCCGAAGCTGTTGCATGCGCAGCGCGGCGCGCTGGGAATCCACACGGGCTGCGGCGGTGCGCTCGGCGGTCAGGTACTGCGCGATCTGCTGTGCGCTCAGCGAGCCGCTGGGTTGCAACTCGCGCGCGCGGTCGGCGTTGGCCTTCGCCTCGGCCTGCTGGGCCTCGGCCTCGGCCAGGCCGGCACGGGCCATCGCCAGTTCTGCGCCCACGGTCTCGGAGGCGAACACTGCCAGCACCTGGCCGCGGCGCACGAGGTCGCCGACGTTGACGCGCACCTCGGCCAGCCGCAGGCCGTTGGTCTCTGACCCCACACTGGCTTCCTGCCAGGCGGCAACGCTGCCGTGCGCGGTCACGCGCAGCGCCAAGGTGGCCGGTGCCGGACGTGTCACGTTGACGGTGAGCGAAGGACGCTGCGCGGCAGGCGCGCGATCGTCCTCGGCCGCGGCCGCGGCCGGGGCGGCGGCACCCACCAGCACGGCCAGTGACAGAGCAAGCATGGCGGAGCAGGTGTTCATGGCTTGATGGACGTTGCGGAGGTGCCGGATGTGCTGGCTCGGGTTTCGTCGGCGGACCAGCCGCCGCCCAGCGATCGGTAAAGCAGGATCCAGGCGCCGACGCGTTCGCGCTGCAGCTCGATCAGCGCGCTTTGCGAGGCCAGCGCACTGCGACGCGCATCCTCCAGCTCGAACAAGGTGGCCACGCCGGCGCGCTGGCGCGTCTCGGTGGCGCGCCAGCTGCTGATGAAACCGTCGGCGGCCGCGCGCAGGTCGGGCTCGCGCAAGGCGTCGCCCTGCAGCACCAGCAGCGCTTCTTCGGTTTCGCGCACCGCGTTGCGCAACCGCGCCGCGTAGGCCGACACCGCGGCGTCATAGCGGGCGCGCGCTGCCGCCAGCTCGGCCCGGCGCACACCACCATCGAACACCGGCAGCGTGACCTGCAGCGGACCCAGACTCCACACGCTGCCGCTGGCGCTGAACGAGCCGACCGTCGTGCGCGCCGCCCCCAGTGAGCCGGCCAGCGCGATGCGCGGCAGCCGCTGCGCGTCGGTCTGTGCCACGTCGGCGGCAGCAGCCACGACGTCACGCTCGGCGGCAT
>JBBQOR010000361.1:0-3605 GCA_038331055.1 Burkholderiales bacterium | reverse complement strand
GGAAGGCGAGCGGGTGCGCGTCGACGCGCCGCTGTTCTCGATCGAGTGTGCGCCCTTCGAGATCGCGCTGGCGCAGGTGCGCGCGCAGATCGCGCAGGACCAGGCGCGTCTGGCGCAGACACGCCGCGAGGCCGATCGCCTGCGTCCGCTGGCGGCGATGCAGGCGATCTCGCAGCGCGAAGCCGACGATGCCGCCTCCAACGTGAGCCTGGCCGAGGCTGCGCTCGCTGTCACCCAGGCGCGCGTGCGCGAGGCGGAGCTGAATCTCTCTTACACGGCCGTGGGCGCGCCGAGAAGTCGGTCGGCAGCCTTGTCGGCCCGGCCGATGGGCTGCTGGCCCGCATCACGCAGGCTGACCCGATATGGGTTCGTTTTGCCATCAGCGAGGCCGAGGCCACGCTGCTGCGCACCAGCCGCACCGGCACGGTGCGTTTGCTCGATGCCGCCGGCCAGCCGCTTCCGCTGACCGGCCGGTTGAACTTTGCCGGCTCGACGGTGGACGCGTGGCTGGGCACCGTCGGGCTGCGCGCCGAGCTTGCGAACCCTGCTCTGGCCGTCATGCCCGGGCAGTTCGTGCGCGTGCACGTGCATGCCGGCGAGCAGCGCGCGTGGCTGGTGCCGCAGGCGGCGGTGTCCAGCGGCGAGCAGGGGCGCATCGTATGGACGGTGCAGGATGGCAAGGCCGTGCCCACGCCGGTGGAGACTGGCGGCTGGGTGGGCGGGGACTGGGTGGTGAAGAAGGGCCTGAAGGACGGTGACCGCGTGATCGTGGACAACCTCATCAAGATGCGCCCGGGCGCTGCCGTGGCGCCGCGCGATCCTGCAGCGGCGGCAGCCTCGCGTTGAGCGGGCACAGCCGATGAACTCCCGCTTCTTCATCGAGCGGCCGGTGTTTGCCGCCGTGCTGTCGATCGTCATCGTGCTCGCCGGTCTGGTGGCGCTGAAGATCCTGCCGGTGGCGCCCCCGAGATCGCGCCGCCCACTGTGACCATCACCGCCACCTACCCCGGCGCCTCGGCCGAGACGCTGGCCAAGACGGTCGCCGGGCCGATCGAAGAGCAGCTCTCGGGCATCGAGAACCTGCTGCACTTCTCGAGCAACTCGTCGTCCAACGGGCAGTCGGTGATCACCGCCACCTTCGAGGTGGGCACCGATGTCGACAAGGCCACCTTCAACATCAACAACCGGGTGCAACTCGCCACCCCGCGGCTGCCCGACGAGGTGCGGCGCAACGTCGTGGGCGACGTGCAGATCCTCGGCGCGCGCGACTATGCGATGCGCCTGTGGCTGCAGCCCGACCGCATGGCCCGGCTGGGCGTGACGACGGCCGACATCGCCGCGGCCGTCAACGCCCAGAACGCCCAGCTCGCCGCAGGCAAGATCGGCGCCGACCCGGCACCGTCCGGGCAGCAACTGGTCTACACCGTCACCGCGCGCGGCCGGCTGGTCGAGGCCGAGCAGTTCGGCGAGGTGGTGGTGCGCGCCGGCGGTAGTGGCGGCGTGCTGCGCCTGAAGGACGTGGCGCGCATCGAACTGGGCGCGCAGAGCTACGACGCCAGCAACAGCGTGAACGGGCAGCCTGCCATCGCGCCGAGGCCATGCGCGAGGTCTCTGGCGCGGTGGTCGGCATCGTGCTGGTGCTGTGTGCCGTGTTCGTGCCGGTGGCCTTCCTCGGCGGCCTCGCCGGGCAGCTGTATCGGCAGTTTGCGGTGACGGTGACGATCGCGGTCGTGATCTCGGGCCTGGTCGCGCTGACACTCACGCCCGCCCTGTGCGCGCTGCTGCTGCGGCCCGAGCACGGCGGCCGCATGCAGCGCGCGTTCGGGCCCTTCAACCGCGGCTTCAACTGGATCACGCGGCGCTTCATCGGTGCGGTGGATCTGGCGCTGGCGCACCGGCTGCTGGCGCTGCTGGCCTTTGCCGCCTTGCTGGCCGGCGCGGCGCTGCTCTTCACGCGCGTGCCCGGCAGCTTCGTGCCGCCGGAGGACCAGGGCTACATCATTGCCATCGCGGCACTGCCCGACGGCGCTACGCTCGAGCGCACGATCGCCGCCACCGAGCGCATGCGGCTGCTGATGAAAGACAACGCCGCGGTGGAGAACTTCTTCATCGTCAACGGCTTCGACCTCATCGGCGGCGGCAGCAAGGCCAACGCGGCCACCATGTTCCTGCCGATGAAGCCCTGGGATCAGCGCCAGCAGAGCTCGCAGCAGCTGGCGCAGGAGTTCAGCGGCAAGGGCTTCGCGCTGCCCGACGGCCCGAGCTGGTCGGCGTGAACAGTTTCTTCCGCCCCACGGTGCCGCAACTGCGCGTGGAGGTCGACCGCGAGAAGGCCCTGGCGCTGGGCGTGCCGGTACCCGAAGTGTTTGCCGCGCTGCAGGCGCAGCTGGGCTCGCTGTCCGTCAACGACTTCAACAAATCCGGCCGCACCTACCGCGTGGTGATGCAGGCCGACGCACGCTTTCGCGTCAAGCCCGAGGACATCGGCAACCTGCACGTGCGCAGCACCAGCAGCGGCCAGATGATCCCGTTGAAGGCCCTGGTCACCGTCGCATCACTGATCGGGCCAGAGCAGATCGAGCGCTACAACGGCCTGGTGGCGGCCAAGGTGCTGGGTGGTGCCAAACCAGGCTTCAGCAGCGGCGAATCGCTGGCGGCGGTGGAGCAGGTGGCGCGTGAGGTGCTGCCGCCGGGCTACTCGATCGAATGGACCGCCCAGGCCTTCCAGGAAAAGCGCACCGGCAACGCCAGCGTGTTCGCGTTCGGCTTCGCGATGCTGATGGTCTACCTGATCCTGGTCGCGCTCTACGAACGCTGGGGCGTGCCGCTGGCGGTGTTGCTGGCGGTTCCCTTCGCCGTCACCGGCGCGCTGCTGGCAGTCTTCCTGCGCATGATGGAGAACGACATCTACTTCCAGATCGGGCTGGTGGTGTTGATCGGGCTGGCGGCGAAGAACGCGATCCTGATCGCCGAGCTCGCGATGCAGGGCATGGCTGCGGGCAAGAGCGCGGCCGAAGCCGCCCGCGAGGCAGCGCGGCTGCGCTTCAGGCCGATCGTCATGACCTCGCTGGCCTTCGTGCTGGGCGTGGTGCCGCTGGTCATCGCCACCGGCGCTGGCGCGGCGGCGCGGCAGAGCATGGGCACGGGGGTCTTCGGCGGCATGCTGGTGGCCACCTTCATCGCGCCGATCTTCGTGCGCGACAGCCGACGGTGCAAGCGCCGGGCCTGGCATCGCCGCCAACTGGTGGACGCTGTTCGGAGATGCCGAACTGTCGCGCCGCGTCGAGCAGGCGCTGGCCGCCAACAGCGACATCGCCCAGGCGGTGGCACGCGTGCAGCAGGCCCAGGCGGTCGTGCGCGAAGCCGACGGCGCGCGGCTGCCCGGGGTCGACGCGGGCGCCAGCGCGAGCCGCGGCCGCGGGTTGTCTGTGGCGCCGGCAGCGGTGTCGGGCAGCACCCGCGCCGCAGTCTCGACGTCCTTCGAGATCGACTTCTGGGGCCGCCTGCAGCGTGCCACCGAGGCAGCGCGGGCGCAACTGCTGGCCAGCGGCTATGAGCGCGACACCGTCGCACTGAGCGTGGCGTCGCTGGTGATGCAGAACGGC
>JBBQOR010000360.1:0-3609 GCA_038331055.1 Burkholderiales bacterium | reverse complement strand
CGCGCCACCAGCAACTCGACGGTGCCGCGCGTGGACTCATGCAGCAGCTGCCCGATCAGGCGCATCTTCTCGGGGTTGAGCGCGTCGAGTCGCAAGTCGGGCACGCCAAGCCCCTCGATGAGCGCACTAAGCAGCACATCGGCGCCGGCAGCCGACCCGGCCGCATTCGCGGCGCTGGCGACGGCCGGCGCTGAAACAGAAGGTTTAGCGACAGTCGCGGCAGTTGCGGGCGCTGCGGCTGCCGGCGCTGCGATGTCGGCAGCGGCACTATTGCCCCGGCGCACACCCGGCTGGGTCATGGGATGCGCATCGCCACCTGTCCCCTCCCACGAAAAGACCGCACCACTCGGCGGCACAGCGGCGCCACTGCCGCGCCGTGCCGACGGTGGCGGTGGCCGTGATGGCATCAAAGGCATTGGCGTGTTGAGCTCCGAGCCCAAGTCACCGCTCGTGGCCGGCGCTGCCGCCGGCGGGCGCCCAAAACTGGCCAGCGGATCGGCACTCGGCGCGCCCGTCGACGCCGGTTTGACCGCGCCCAGCGGATCGCTCGACGGGGCCCCGCCGCCAAGGCCGAACAGGTCGTCAAGTGAATGCTCGGCCGCGGCCACCTGCACCATCGGGGACGAGTGATCAACGCGCGGCTGCGCACCTGCAGGCGTCGGCGCGGGCAAGGGGTCGGGGGCGAAGGGGTCCCAGTCTTCCGGGATGCCACCCGCAGCCAGTCCAGGCGCGGGCGATTGCGCTGGCGATTGCGCGGGGGCAACCGGCGAGGACGGCGTCGGGGCGGGCCAGGCGGCGCGCGGCGCCGGCGCTGGCGCCGCCGCCAGCCCGTCGCCGAACAGATCGGCAAAGGGGTCGTCACTCATGGAGTCTTGACCGTCGGTGACGGCGAGCACATAGCCGCCGATCTGGAGCTGATCGCCGGGCCTCAGCGCCTGCTCGGAACCGCTGCCGCCGGCCACGCCATTCACCATGATCGGGTTGCTGCCGCTGTCGACAATGACATAGCCGCCATTGCGGTACAGGATGCGCGCGTGCACACGCGAAATGGCGCGCTCGGGATCGGGCAGCACGAGCTGGTTGTTGTCGGCGCGACCTATCGTGCCGCCGAGTTCATCGAAGCGAGCCGAGGGGCCTGCAACCGAGGCTGCGTTGAAGCTGACGACGGTCAACACGATCATTCGAATGCATTCCTTGACGATGGATGGGCAAGCATAACGCGCTGAGCCTCGCTCCGGTCGCGTTCGTCAGCGCAGCACATGCAAGCGCCCCTCGATGAAAGCCACGCGCACTGGCCAGCTCCGCAGCGTGCCGTTGCCGCGCTCGCCACGCAGCGCGGCTTGCCCATCCGCGCTCAGGCATTCGAGCAAACGCCCCTCGGCCACAGGTCTGAGCAACAAGCTCGATGCAGTCAGCAGCACCGGCTTGAACGGCGGCACGCTGCGCAGCGACTGCACTTCGACACGCCAGCGCCCGACCTCGTCGGCCGGTTTGCGCTGATAGGCCAGCGCGAGCTCTTCGAAGCGCAGCCGCGCTGCGGTAATGAAGGACTCCGGGTCGCCACGCGCCAGATCGACCGCCAGACGTTGCAGGAGCTTGACCGCCTGCGTCTTGGCTGCGGCCATGTCCTGCACGACCGGCGCGTCAAGCCAGCGCCAGCGCGGAAACGCGATCGGCAATTCCACGCTGCCGGCAGTGCGCAGCGGCGTCTCAAAGACCTCGCCGTCGGGCGCATGCCATTCGAGCTGCGCCAAGGTGCGCGCGTTCGACTGGTGCGCGATCTGGCCCATGCGCGGCAGCAGCAAATGCGCGCTGGCCCAAGCCTGGCCATCCGACAGCTGCACTTGCGGCTCTTCGGGCATGCCCGGCGGCGCCGGTTGCACCACCAGTGCGAGCTCGTTGGCACCCGCCACGGCAAACTCATGCACCGGCACCAGGCGCGTGGGCTGCGACGGCCCCACGCGCGCGATCGGCACGCCATTGAGCCAGGCCTCGGCCGTGCAACTCACTGCCTCAAGACGCATGATCAGCAACCGCTCCATCAGCCCAAGCTCCAATCGACCAGCGTCAGCGCGGGCAGCAGCGCCAGCGTTCGTACCGATTCGCCGTCAAACGGATCGCTGCACGACACCGACAAAGTGACCGGCTCCAGACGCAAGCGGGCGAACCACTCCCAGCCACTGCCGCCAGAGGTGCGCGGCCGCAGGCCGACCTCGCCCACCAGCGCACCGCCGGGCCGGCCCGCCGCCTGCAGCACACGGCCCGAGGTGCCCGCGAGCGGCACGAATTCGACCTCGACCGGCAGCGCCACGCGCGCCGTCAGCAGCAGCACGGTTTCGAGCAGTGGCGAGTCGTCGCTGGCGCGGTTCAGTTCGTGTTGCAGCGGCACCTCGCCCGCCAGCTTGACGCAAACTCGAGCACTCGCGCCGTCAACTTCCAGGTCGCCGCGCAATTGCAAATCGACCCGGCAGGCCTGCATTTCGATCTGACCCAGCACCCGCATCAAGGCGCGCTCGCCCATCCCTTGGCTGGCGTAATGCCATCCCCAGCTGAGCGCGGCGCGACCCACCAGCACGCCCAGCGCCCCTTCGAGCACGGCCTGCTCCAGGCCCGCAAGCTTGCCCCATTCACTCGTCAGCAAGCGCAGCGCCTGAGCGCAAGCGCCATCCAGACCTTGCGCGAAGCCGGCCTCAAGCCCGCTGGCATCCTGGCTTGCACCGTCGGCCTCGATCCGGCAACGCGTGCTGCCACGCGCGATCTCGCTGGGCTTCGCAGGCAACAGCTGCTGCGAGGGCTGAATCTTGCGCTGGACTTCGATCCACCACTGCGTCGACGGCCATGCCCACACTTGCAGACGCACGCTGCCCAGCGCATCGCCCTCGTCGCGCAAGCCGCAGGCGAGCAGGTCCAGCCGATAGATGTCCGGCGAGGTCTCTTCGGCGATCGCCGTGCCCGGCCCCGCTGCAGGCACGGGCTGGGCGAGGCTTGCCACCGGCCAGCTGACGGCCCGCGTCTCGTGGCCATGCCATTCCCACAGTCCTTGCGTCCCGGCGAATTCGATTCCCGGATGATGATCGGCATCGCAAGTCACATGCGCGCGCAGGCGCACCTGGAGTTGCGTTGCTGCGCCGTGCCCGCGCTGCGGCGACAGCACGCTGATCAGCGCCGGCGCAGGGGCGGTCAAGGCGATACGCAGCGGCGCCAGCGCGGTGCCGGGGCCGCGCTGCCACTCGCCGGCCTCAAGCCGGTAGCGCTGCATCGACTCGCTGCCCAGCACGCGCAACTCGGCGGCCTCTAGATCGCAGGCCGCCCGCGGCAGTGCTTTGGGCTCGCCTTCGAGCATCGCCCCGGCACGCCCCAGCGAGCCGAATTGATCGAGCAAATGCTCGTCGACCTCGGCAAGCTTGCCCGGGTCAATGCGCGCATCGGGACGTTGCCTCAGTTCCGCGTACGACCGCCGCACGAGCTGGTGCACGGTGAGCCATTCCTGCGCGGCCGGCGCCGCGAGCAAGCCGCGCGCCCACTCGAAACCAGGGCGATCCTGGAACGAGGGCCCCCACACCACGCACAGGTTCACGTAGCGCGCCACCCCGGCGGCATGCCCGATGC
>JBBQOR010000359.1:0-3624 GCA_038331055.1 Burkholderiales bacterium | reverse complement strand
GAGGGTGCCCAGGCGGTGGTTGGCGGCGTGCGGATAGAGGCGGCGGCTGAGCAGCATTGTGCAGGCGAAATCGTGCGCCGGGTCGCTCTCGCAGCCGGCAAGCTCGCCTTCGGCCAGCCAGAAGCCACGGTCGAAGGCCGCGTTGTGCGCGACAAGCGGGCAACCGCGCGTGAAGCGCATCACTTCATGCATCACGGCGCGCGCCGGCGGCGCCGACTGCACCATGGCGTTGCTGATGCCGGTGAGCTGGGTGATGAACGGGCTGACCCAGACGCCCGCGTTCATCAGGCTCTGGAAACGGCCGACGATCTGCCCGTCCTGCACCAGCACGGCGGCGATCTCGGTGGCGCGCGCACCTTGCCCCGGCGAGATGCCGGTGGTCTCGAAGTCGATGACGGCGACAGTTTCGGGATGGGTCACGATGTCAGAAAGCGGGTAAGCCACCAGAGGCCAGGGATCGATGACTGGCGAGCTTCCATCGTAGCCATCGGCAGGCAGAATCGGTCACCCGAATGGAGATCTGCCCATGAATGACCGCCTGCGCTGCTTCTGCGAACTGGGCGACCTGGTGGACTCGGCCGTGTTCCTGGCCGGGACGCGCCGCCACCTGCACCAGCACCCGGAACTCTCGTTCCAGGAGGCCGACACCGCCGCTTTGGTGGCCGGCCATCTGGCGGACTGGGGCTGGCAGGTGACGCGCAACGTGGGCGGCCACGGTGTCGTCGGCACGCTTCATATCGAGGGCGGCACGCGCCGAGTCTCGCTGCGCGCCGATATGGATGCGCTGCCGATCGACGAGGCCAGCGGCCGCCCGTGGACCAGCCAGCGTGCGGGCGTGATGCACGCCTGCGGCCACGACGGGCACACCGCGATGCTGCTCGGCGCCGCGCAGCAGTTGGCGCGCACGCGCAACTTCAACGGCACGGTGCATCTGGTGTTCCAGCCGGCCGAGGAGGCCGGCAAGGGCAGCGGCGCGCAACGCATGATCGAAGACGGCCTGTTCGAGCGCTTCCCGTGCGATGCCATCTTCGGCCTGCACAACACGCCGGGCGTGCCGGCCGGGCACTTCGGCTTCGGCAGCGGGCCGTTCATGTCGGCCTCCGACAGCGCGCGCATCACCGTCCACGGCCGCGGCGGCCACGCGGCGCGGCCGCACCAGACGGTCGACCCGGTGCTGATCGCCGGCAGCCTCGTGCTGGCGTTGCAGAGCGTGGTGTCGCGCAACGTCGACCCGCGGCAGACGGCGATCATCACCGTCGGCGCATTGCACGCCGGATCGGCGGCCAACGTGATCCCCGACACGGCGACGATGTTGCTGTCGATCCGCTCCTTCGACGCCGGTGTGCGCGAACTGCTCGAGCAGCGAATCCGTGCGCTCGTCACATCGCATGTGGAAGGCTACGGCGGCGAGGTGAACATCGAGTACGAGCGCGGCTACCCGGTGGTCGTCAACAGCGTGGCCGAGACGGACTTCGCACGCCAGGTGGCCGAAGAGCTCGTCGGCGCCGCACGGGTGGTGGCACCGTTTCCGCCCGTCACCGGCAGCGAAGACTTTGCTTACTACCTGCAGCGCAAGCCCGGCTGCTTCCTGCGGCTGGGCAATGGTGAAGAGGGCGCGAATCTGCACAACCCGCGCTACGACTTCAACGACGAGATCCTGACCACAGGCGCCGCGTACTGGACCCGCCTGGCCGAGCGCTTTTTGAGCGCTGTTTGAGCGCTGTTTGAGCGCTTCGTAGTAGCGCGCGGCGCCAACCTGCCGATGACTGCACTCTGCGGCGAAGGCCCGTTATGGTTGGCGACTGCGCCCGCATTCACGGTGAGCCTTCAGTGCACGATGCTTTCTTCACCGGCATCAAAGTTCTCGACCACGCCCTTCATGCAGTCGAGAAAGGCCGCGACCTTCGGCACGTTGCGTGCGCCTTTGCGCCGCCGCTCGAATGGAACATCAGATTCAGCCCGGCGGCGTACATGTCCTTGATCTGGTTCACCATCGCGCACCTGAGCGGCACCTGCGGATGCGATTGCATGAAGGCCGCCAGCCTGGGCATCACCAGCGTGCGGCTCACCGACACGCTCATGCCGATGCGCAGCGTGCCGACGAGGGCGTCGCGCTGGCCTCTTCGTCGATCTCGGTGCCCCAGCCCGGCGTGGTGGGCAGCACCAGCGCGCCGTTCTCGATGACCGGCGGCACGGTCACGAAGTCGGCCTTCCGGGCGACGTCGTCGACCTCGTACTCCATGATCTTGAAGTTCGGCACCGCAGCGGCTCTGTCTCAGTGCAACTTCACGCGCGGCTCGGTGCGCCGCGCCAGCATGCGCGCGGCCGTGCCCAGCGCTGTCTTCCAGATGCCGTGCAGCGCCAGCTCGTGCATCTTGTACAGCGACAGGTACATCCAGCGCGCGAACAGGCCTTCGACCCAGAGGTTGCCGCCGACCAGGCGGCCCATCAGGTTGCCGACCGTCGAGTATTCGCCGAGGGAGACCAGCGAGCCGAAGTCGCGGTAGTGCCAGTTGGCCAGCGCCTTGCCCTGCCAGTGCCGCGGCAGCTGGCGCAGCAGGTGCATGGCCTGCTGGTGCGCGGCCTGGGCGCGCGGCGGCACGGTGCCGCGGTGGCCGGGCCAGGGCAGGGCGGCGCAGTCGCCGATGGCGAAGATGCGTTCGTCGCGCGTGGTCTGCAGGGTCTGGCCGATGACCAGCTGGTTCAACCGGTTGGTCTCCAGCCCGGCGAGGTCGGCCAGGAAGTCGGCCGCCTTCACGCCTGCGGCCCAGACCACCAGCTCGGCCGGGATGCGCTGCCCGCCGTCGAGCTCGACGCCCTCGGGCGTGACCGCGGTGACGCGCGCGCCGGTGTGTACCGTCACGCCCAGGCCTTCGAGCAGCTTGTGCGCCGCGCCGCCGATGCGCTCGGGCAGGGCGGGCAGGATGCGCGGGCCCGCCTCGATCAGCTCCAGCCGCAGGTCGCGTTCCGGGTCGATACGCGTCAGGCCGTAGCTCACCAGCAGCCGGGTCGCGCGGTGCAGCTCGGCGGCCAGCTCGACGCCGGTGGCGCCGGCGCCGATGATGGCCACGCGCAGCTGGCCCGGGCGCAGCGGCTCGGTCTGCGCGTTGGCGCGCAGGCAGGCGTTGATCAGCCGGCGGTGGAAGCGCTCGGCCTGCAGCGTGGTGTCTAGCGCGATGGCGTGCTCGCGCACACCGGGCGTGCCGAAATCGTTGCTGTGGCTGCCGAGCGCGAGCACCAGCGTGTCGTAGGGGATGGACTGCGCTGCGCTGACCGGGGTGCGCTCGTCGGGGTCGTGCACTGCGGCCACGCTGACCCGCCGACGCTCGCGGTCCAGCCCGTCCATCGCACCTTGGCGGTAGCTGAAGCGATGCCAGTGCGACTGCGCCATATAGCCTACCGCATGCGTGTGCAGGTCTGTCGAGCCGGCCGCGATCTCGTGCAGGTGCGGCTTCCAGAAGTGCGTGCGCGAGCGCTCGACCAGCGTCACCTCGACCGCGCCGCGTCCGCCGAAGCGGTGGCCCAGGCGCGTCGCCAGCTCGAGCCCGCCGGCCCCGCCGCCGACGATCAACACGCGGTGCGGCGTCGGGCTCACCATGGGCTCATTTGCCGGGTTCTGAGGCG
>JBBQOR010000358.1:0-3628 GCA_038331055.1 Burkholderiales bacterium | reverse complement strand
CCTCCATGTCCAGACCCTTGCGCATCGAATTCCCAGGGGCCATCTACCACGTCACCTCTCGCGGTGACCGTCGCGAGCCGATCTACCGGGACGACGCCGACCGCCAGTGCCAGCTCGACGTGCTTGCCGAGGCGCTGGCGCGCTTCGACGCCGATATCCTGGCCTATTGCCTGATGGGCAACCACTTTCACCTCGTCGTGCAGACGCACTCGGGGCAACTGTCGCGGCTGATGCGGCACCTCAACGGCGTCTACACCCAGGCCTTCAACCGTCGCCACGGCCTCGTCGGGCATCTTTTCCAAGGGCGCTTCAAGGCGGTACTGGTCGATAGCGACAGCTATCTGGTGGCGCTGTGCCGCTATGTCGAGCGCAACCCGGTGGCGGCCGGCCTCGTGCCCCGGCCGGCGGACTGGGCGTGGTCGAGTTGCCGTGCGCACTTGGGGCTGGCGCCCGCGCGGCCGTGGCTGGCCGCTGACGCGCTGCATGGCTTCCTGCTGGGTCGAGAGCCCACTTCAGAGCACGACCGGACCACGGCGGCACGAATCTACGCCGCCTTGGTCGACACCGAAGCGGCGGGTGACGCCGACTTCTGGGCGACGCATCTGCGCGCGCAGATCTACCTCGGCGACGAGGACTTCGCCGAGCGCATGCGGGCGCGGGCCGAGCCGCATGCGCGCCAGTCGCGCGAGGTGCCTGTGCGGCAGCGCATCGCCGCCGCGCGTGGCCCGGACACTTCGGACGCCTGGGACGCCTGGGACGGTTGGCTGCAGGCGCACAACGGCCACCGCGCCCAGGCGCTGCACGCCGCCTATCGGGCTGGGTGGAAGACGATGCCGGGGCTTGCAGCAGCGTGCGGGCTGTCGGTCGGGCATGTCAGTCGGCTGATCAGGGGGGTGGAGGCGGGGGTGGAGGAGACATGAGAGACCTGACCCCCAGATCCCTCCATGTAGTAGCGTAGAGGAGAGAGGAGAGACCTGACCCCAGGCCGACCGACCCCAGGCCGACCGGACCCCAGGCCGACCCCGGCACATAAACTGCCCCAGGGAGTGACGCGGGACGGCCTGGAACCACGCCGCCGCCAAATAGTCTGAGAAGGGTCCGAGAAGGTTCATGATGTCCACCATGAAATCCGACACGCTGAATACCGACGCCACCATCGTCATCCCGTCGCTGGCTGCCCACGGCGCGCGTTGCCGCTGCGCCGTGCACGGCCGGCGGCTCTTCACCGGCGCGCTGCTCGCGGGCGGCGCGCTGGCCGCAGCGCCGGCCCTGGCGCAAATCCCCGAATGCCGGCGCTCCAAGGCCACGCGCCTGGTGCCGGCCGACCAGGTGGAAGACGCCGCGCAGCAGCAGTACCGCCAGATGCTGCAGCAAGCCAGCAGCCAGCGCGCGCTGGCGCCAGCCGAGAACCCGCAGTTGCAGCGGCTGCGCTTCATCGCCGAACGCATCATCCCTTTCACCGCCGAGTGCAATTCGCGCGCGCAACAGTGGCGCTGGGAAGTCAACCTGCTGGGCAGCAAGCAGGTGAATGCCTTCTGCATGCCCGGCGGCAAGATCGCCTTCTACTACGGCATCCTGCAGCAGTTGCAGCTGGACGACGACGAGGTGGCGATGATCATGGGCCACGAAGTCGCGCACGCGCTGCTGGAGCACGCGCGTGAACGCATGGCCAAGAACATGGGCACCAACCTGCTGCTGCGCGGCGGTGCGGCGTTGCTGGGCCTGGGCAGCCTGGGCGATGCGGCGGCGCAGATGGGCAGCCAGCTGGTTTCGCTGACCTTCAGCCGCGACGACGAGTCCGAGGCCGATGCGCTGGGCCTGGTGATGGGCGCGAGCGCCGGCTCCGACCCGCGCGCCGGCGTGCGGCTGTGGCAGAAGATGGGCGCGATCAGCGGCGGCAACGCGCCGCCGCAATGGCTGTCCACGCACCCCTCGGGCGAGAGCCGCATCCGCGAGATCGAGGTGCGGCTGCCCAATGTGATGCCCACCTTCCAGGCGGCGGCCAAGCCGGGGCGAAGGTTCGCGGCGCCGCAGAAGGCGTAGCGCGTCGGCGACCGTATCCCCCACCGGGGGGACGCTAGGGATGACACGCGGTTGCCCTTGGCCGCACCTGCTTACAGAATCCACCAGCCGGGGTCGCCGGTACTCCCAAACGGTGCGGGATGTCGGGCAGGCAGTTGTCGGGAACTCGAGCGGTCCTGGGGTGGTTCATTGCCACGGCGGCCGTTTTGGCGGCCGCGCCCGGTTGGGCGCAGTTCGACCGCCTGCGTGACGACATCGAGCTCAAGGGGCTTGACATGCACCCGCGCGGTTCGCTGCTGGAGCCGCGAGAACCCTGGATGGCGGCGGTGCGGCCGCGTGACGCGGTGCTGTACGGGCTGCTGGATGTCGGCCTGGCGCGGACGCTGGCATCGGCGCGGACGCCATGCCGCCCGAAGCAAGAGGCGAGCAGCGGTGTCGAGAACCTGTCGGCCAGCCACTGGGGCGTGCGCACCCGCGAGACCCTGGGCGGCGGTTGGCGCGCCTATCTGCGACTCGAGCAGTCGATCGCTGTCGACACCGGCGGCGTCGGTAACGACTGCGCGGCCTTTGACCGCGCTGCGCTGGTCGGGCTCTGGCACCGACGGCTGGGCGCCTTCAGCGTCGGCCTGCAGGAGCAGCCCGCGAGCCAGGCGGCGCTGCTCGGCGACCCCTGGGAAGGCGCCACCCGCGTTTGGCCGGGTGAACTGGCATACCTGTGCAGCCGGCGCGTGGTGGCGGGTGGCGGCGTTGGCGATGCGCCTTCACGCCTGTGCCTCGGACGGCGCAGCGACCGGGCGATCGCCTGGCGCAGCCCGGAGGCGGCCGCCCTGCCCGGGCTGCGGGTGGAGGCCCTCGGCACGCTCACCGGCGGCGCCGAGCAATCGGGGTTCTCGCTGCGCTACGAGCAGGGCCTGCTCGCTGTCGCGCTGGGGCATCAGCGCTGGTCGGCTGACGACGCGGTGACGCCGCTGAGCCTGCGCCTGAACGCGGGCGCCTGGGTGGGCTACGCCGCGCTGTCCAGCGGCCGTGCGGCGGGCGATCGCTTCCAGCAGATCGCGCTGGGTGCCTCCTACACCGTGCAGCACCACCCCTGGGACCGCTGGCGCGTCGCGATCGGCGAACACCGCTGGGCCGCCGGCGGATCGGCGGCCCGCGCCGCCATGGGCTGGGAGCGAGGCCTGTCGCGCCGCACCGCGGTGCACGCCGAGTTCAGTTTGCCTGCGGGGGGCAGTGCCAACGGCCACGCGGTCGGCGTCGGCATCCGCCATGGGTTCACGCTGTGACGCTGGCGGCCGCATTGGCCGCATCGGCCGCGCGCCCACGCGTGGCCGCGCCATCCCGCAGAATGACGCGTCAACGGTGTCCGGAACTTGGGCCATGAACGCTGCAGCCAACGACTCTGAAGGCACAGGCGCCGGCAAGCCGGTATCCGGCCGCACCCTACCCGCGCCGCTGTGGCAATGTGTGCTGGTGCTCGACATGGTCGGGTCGGTGCGGCTGATTCGCCAGCACGAAGCCGACGTCATCGAGCGCTGGGTGCGCTTCACCGACGAGGTGCGCCGCGAGGTGGCACCAGCGCGCGGCGGGCGCGTCGTGAAGAGCCTGG
>JBBQOR010000357.1:0-3629 GCA_038331055.1 Burkholderiales bacterium | reverse complement strand
AGGCGCTCGACCTGGCCGGGATAGATGTTTTCCCCCGCGCAGACGAACATGTCGTCGGCACGTCCGATGAAGTAGTACCAGCCGTCGGCATCGCGTCGCATGATGTCGCCGGTATCGATCCAGCCGTCCTGCAGCCGTTCGGCCGTGAGCTCGGGGCGGTTCAGGTAGCCCGTCATGCGCGTCGCGCAATGCACCTGCAGCACGCCTTCATCAGGTGCACCGTCATCGACCAGGCGCAGCTGCGCGTGCGGCTGCGCATGGCCGACCGACATCGGCGGGCGCGGCAGACCCTGCGGGTGGGCGCCGAAGTAGCCGGCGCCGGTCTCGGTGGTGCCGTAGCTGTTGATCACCGCGGCGCCCGGCAGCAGCCGCTGGACCTGCGCGAGCACGGTGTCCGACAGCGGCGCCGACCCGATGACGGCCAGGCGCACGCAAGACAGGTCGGCATCGCGCAGTGCATCGGTTTCCATCGCCATCATGGCGGCCATCGTCGGCACGCCGGAGATCACGCTGACGCGCCAGCGGTGGATCGCGTCGATGAAACCCAGCGTGGCGAAGCGCGCCATCAGCACGAAGGCGCCGCCGAGCAGCAGCGTCATCGTGATGTTGACGGTGGCGTTCATGTGGAACAGCGGCGCGGCGACGATGTTCGGCCCCGCTTGCAGGCAGGCGTCCATCGCCGGCGTGCAATAGCCACGCGCGATCAGCACCTGGCTGGCATGCGACAGCAGCACGCCCTTGGGCTGCCCGGTGGAGCCCGAGGTGTAGAGGATCAGCCCGGTCTCGTCGTCCGCCGGCAGCACGGGCTCGAAGGGCCCGGGGTCGACGAAAGCTTCGAACTCCGCACCGTGCAGGGCCACGGTGCGCACGCCGGGCGGTGCCGCGGCGGCGAAGGCCGGGTCGACGAAGAGGCGCTTCATCGCCGAGTCCTGCGCCATGTAGGCCAGCGTCTGCGCCCCTGCCCGCGGGTTGACCGGCACCGCGACGCAGCCGGCGCGCATCGCCCCCAGCATCACGGCCAGCGCATCGGCCGAGTTCGCGCACATCAGCCCGATGCGGTCGCCGCGCTGCAGGCCGCTGCGCAGCAGCCCGCGCGCCACGGCGTCGCAGCGCGCCTGCAACTCACCGTAGGTCCAGATGCGTTGCGCCGCCGGGTCGGAAAGGTCGATCACCGCGACGGCTTCGAGCGCCGCCTGCGGTGCGAACACACAGCCGAGGTTCGCGGGCCAGGTCTCGGGGATCATTTCGGTTGCTCGATGAAGAAATTGCCGCGCCCGGCGGCGACCAGCCGGTCCTGCGCATCGAGCACGTCGACATCGACAACCCCCGTGGTGCGGCCGGCGCGGCGCACCGTCGCAACGGCGCTCAGGTGCGCGCCCGTGGCCGGGCGCAAGTAGTCGGTGCGGAAGTCCACCGTGCCCGCAAAGCGACCGATCACTGCGATCAGTCCCATGCAGCCGGCCGTGTCGATCAGCGCGGCGATCGGCCCGCCCTGCCATTGGCCGGTGCCGTCGGCCCGCTCGAACTCGGGCCGCCACGGCATCTGCCAGGTGCTGCGCTGCAACGGCGCGTCGACCGCCACGGGCCGGATGCCGGCGAAGCGGATGAAGGGCGATCCGTCGCACAGCGCCTGCAACGCCGGCACGCTCATCGGTGCGGTGAGTGTGGGGTTCATCGGCCGGCCTGCGTCACGGCGCGACGACGAGCTTGCCGAAGACCTCGCGCTGCTCCATCCGCTGTTCTGCCTCGTGGATCTGCCGCAGAGGCAGCACTTGATCGATCACCGGCCGCATGCGGCCGCTGCGCGCCATCTCGAGCAGGATCTCGATGTCGCTGCGCCGCCATCCATTGCTGCCCATCAGGTCGAGCTCGAAGGTCCAGACGTAGCGCACGTCGATCTTCTCTTCGAAGCCCGCCGTCGCGCCGCAGGTCAGCAGCCGGCCGCCCAGGCGAAGGCAGCGGATGGTCTCCTGCCAGGTCTGGCCACCGGTGTAGTTCACCGCCAGCGTCACGCCGCCGGCACCGCTCATGCGCGGCTTGC
This sequence comes from Burkholderiales bacterium, assembly GCA_038331055.1. Classification (GTDB taxonomy): domain Bacteria; phylum Pseudomonadota; class Gammaproteobacteria; order Burkholderiales; family Burkholderiaceae_C; genus Rubrivivax. The sequence continues at coordinate 1,588 of JBBQOR010000357.1, read as the reverse complement.
CGACCAACGCGTGCACGGCCTCCCTCATGTTCTGCGTGCGGTAGTTGATCACCTCGTCGGCGCCGATGGCGCGCAGCCGCGCTGCCTTGTCGTCCGAGCCGGCGCAGGCAATGACGCGCGCGCCGGCCAGCTTGGCCAGCATCACGCAGGCCGTGCCTACACCGCCGCTGGCCCCGAGCACCAGCACGGTGTCCTCGGCGCCGACGCGGCCGCGCGTGACCATCATCCTGTGCGCCGTGGCGTAAGCCAGCGGCAGCGACGCGGCGTCGTCGAAGCTGACCCCGTCCGGGATGCGGATCAGGCTGGGCGCCCAAGCGCAGCAGTACTCGGCCCGGCCACCGTCGTACATCTCGCCGATCATGCCCTTCGGCCCGTCGGCCACGGGCAGCGGGTCGACGAGCACGCGGTCGCCCACGCGCCACCCCTGGACGCCCTCGCCCAGGGCACTGATCTCGCCGGCGATGTCCGAGCCGATGACGATCGGCAGCGGCACCTTGATGCCGGGCATGCTGCGGCGGGTGAAGATGTCGTGGTAGTTCAAAGAGCAGGCGCGCACGCGCAGCAGCACCCAGCCGGGGCCCGGCTCCGGGCGGCGCCAGGCTTCCTCGAGCACGATCCGGCTCAGGTCGCCGTGCTCGTGAACCACGGCTGCAAGCATCGTCGACGTCAACTCAGGCCTCCGTGGCGGAAGGGCGCTCGGCGCTGCAGGGCGGCAGCTATTCGTAACGCTCGGTACCTTCATCCTAGCAGCAGCGTTCCGGGCGCGCTGGGCACATCGGCCTGGCAGGCGCTGCTGGGCGGCACGTTGTTCGACGGCTGCGGGCGATGGTCGACAGGCGATGGCCGGCCGCTCAAGTCGAATCCGGACCTGCCGATACCTGGGACGTGGAACAGCGCGCCGCAGCGTGTAGGCGCCGCCCGACAAGGAGATCGAATGAACACCCAAGTGACGCTGGAATTTTCCCAACCCGAACTCCTCGACCCTCTGCTGGCCCTGAGCGCCGCGGAGCTCGATACGCTGGAGTTCGGCGTCATCGGCATCGGCGCCGACACCGTGGTGCGCGACTACAACGCGCTCGAAGCGAAGTTGGCCGGCCTGTCGAAGGAACGTGTCATCGGCCACCCGCTGTTCACCGTGGTGGCCCCGTGCATGAACAACTTCATGGTCGCGCAGCGCTTCGAGGACACCGCTGCCGCCGGCCAGGCGCTCGATTTGACGCTGGACTACGTGCTCACGCTGCGCATGCGCCCGGTGAAGGTCAAGCTGCGCCTGCTGGCCGGCGCGGGCGCCGAGCGCCGCTTCGTGCTCGTGAACCGTAAGCTCTGATGGACGTCGATACCCAGGACGACCTGGCGCAGGAACACGAAGCGCTGATCCAGTTCGTCTACATGGCCCCGGCCGGGCTGGTGCAGGCGCGCAGCGACGGCGAGATCGTGATGATCAACCCGGTGGCAGCGCAACTGATGATGCCGCTGTCGCACGACGGTTGCCTGTCGAACCTGTTCACCGCGCTCCAGGACATCGCCCCCGACCTGCGCTCGCGCCTGAATAGCTTCGCCGCGTCGCAAGGCATGGTCTGCGACGGCT
>JBBQOR010000356.1:0-3649 GCA_038331055.1 Burkholderiales bacterium | reverse complement strand
CAGCGGCTGCTGCCGCTGCTGCGCCAGCCGCACGCCGTGGACGGGGCCGAACTGCACGTGGCCGCGAGTATCGGCATCGCGCTGTTTCCCGACGACGCCGAGGACCTGGACGCGCTGATGCGCCACGCCGACGTGGCGATGTACCAGACCAAGGCCGAGGGCCGCAACGACGTGCGCTTCTTCGATGCGTCGATGACCGAGCGTGCGCAGCGGCGGCTGACCATCGAGACCGCACTGCGCCAGGCGCTGGCGCGCGATCAATTCAGCCTTCACTTCCAGCCGCGGGTGGCCGCGCGCGGGCGGCGCGTCGTGGGTGCCGAGGCCCTGCTGCGCTGGGATCGAGGCGCCGAGGGGCCGGCGCTGTCGCCCGCGCAGTTCATCCCGGTGGCCGAGCAGTGCGGCTTGATCCTGCCGATCGGCCAGTGGGTGATCGAGCAGGCGTGTCGGCAGCTGGCCCAGTGGCGGCAGACCGGCCTGGCGCCGCTGGTGCTGTCGATCAACCTTTCGGCCGTGCAGCTGCGCAGCGACGCCTTGATCGACGGGCTGCGTGAGAGCCTGCAGCGCCACGACGTGCCGCCGGGCCTGCTGGAGCTCGAGCTCACCGAGTCCACGCTGATGGACAACGCCGAGGCGGTGCTGGAACGGCTGCACCGCATCCGCGCACTCGGCGTCGGCCTGTCGGTCGACGATTTCGGCACCGGCTACTCGAGTCTGGGCTACCTGTCGCGCTTGCCGCTGCAAAAGCTCAAGGTCGACCGCAGCTTCGTGCAAGGCATGCTCGAGCGGCCGGCCGAGCGCGCCATCACGCTGTCGGTGATCGGCCTCGGGCACACGTTGGGCCTGACGGTCGTGGCCGAGGGTGTCGAGAGCGAGGCGCAGGCGCAGGCGCTGCAAGCGGCCGGCTGCGACGAACTGCAGGGTTACCTGTTCGCACGGCCGCTGCCGGTGGACGAGTTCGAACGCTGGTTCACGCAGCGGCCGGCGCTGGTGGCTTGAACGGGCATCGCGGGCGGCTGGCCCGCCATCGTGTCAACCGGTGGCGCGGCGGCGGTAGCTGACGATGTCGAAGGCCGTGCCGTCGGCCGCCCGCTGCGGCAGCCGCGAGAGCTCGTCGAAGGCACTGCGGTCCCAGGCGGGGAAGTGGGTGTCGCCGTCGAGGTCGACGCCGATCTCCGTCAGCAGCAGCTCGTCGGCCAGCGGCAGCGCCTGCGCATAGAGCTGCGCGCCGCCGATCACGAAGACGAGCGCGGCGGGCACGGCGGCGGTCAGCGCCGCCTGCAGCGACGGCTGCGCTTCGGCGCCCCCGGCCTGCCATTGCGCGTTGCGCGTGACCACCAGATTGCGCCGACCGGGCAGCGGGCGAAAGCGCGCCTGCAGCGAATCCCAGGTCAGCCGGCCCATGATGACCGGACAGCCGCGGGTGCTGTCGCGAAAGTGGCGCTGGTCCACCGGGTCGGTCCACAGCAGCCCGTTGGCGCGGCCGATGGCGCCGTTGCGCGCCACGGCGGCAATCAGCGCCAGCGTCACACGGCGACCGACGCCTTGATCGCCGGGTGGTGCTGGTAGTCGGCGATCTCGAAGTCCTCGAACGCGTAGTCGAAGACCGACGGCGGGCGGCGCAGGATCTTCAGCGTCGGGTAGGCGAAGGGCGTGCGCGCCAGCTGCGTCTGCACCTGCTCGACGTGGTTGTCGTAGATGTGGCAGTCGCCACCGGTCCAGATGAAGTCGCCCGGCTGCAGATCGCACTGCTGCGCCAGCATGTGGGTCAGCAGCGCATAGCTGGCGATGTTGAAGGGCACGCCGAGAAAGATATCGGCGCTGCGCTGGTAGAGCTGACACGACAGCCGGCCCCGCGCGACGTGAAACTGGAAGAAGGCGTGGCAGGGCGCCAGCGCCATCTGCGGCAGATCGGCCACGTTCCAGGCGCTGACGATGATGCGCCGGCTGTCCGGGTTGCTGCGCAGTTGCTGCACCACCTGTGCGATCTGGTCGATGTGCCCGCCGCCGGGCACCGGCCAGCTGCGCCACTGCACGCCGTAGACGGGGCCGAGTTCACCATCTGCGCGCGCCCACTCGTTCCAGATCGACACGCCGCGCTCTTGCAGCCAGCGCACGTTGCTGTCGCCGCGCAGGAACCACAGCAGCTCCAGCGCGATGCTCTTCCAGTGCACCTTCTTGGTCGTGACGAGCGGAAAGCCTTCGGCCAGATCGAAGCGCATCTGGTGGCCGAACACGCTGCGAGTGCCGGTGCCGGTGCGGTCGGCCTTGGCCTCACCGTGTTCGAACACATGGCGCATGAAGTCTTCGTACTGGGTGCGGACGGGGCGGGTCATGGCAAGGTGGGCGGGTGGGCGGGCGTGCAGCCGATGTTTCCGGGGCGGCTCAGGCGCCTGCGTCGGCGCTCTCGGGTGCCTGCAGCCCGAACTGCATCGCCGCCAGCCGCGCGTACAGCCCGCCGCGGGCGACCAGTTCGGTGTGCGTGCCGCTGTCGACCAGGCGCCCCTGGTCCAGCACCACGATGCGGTCGGCGCGCTGCACGGTGGCCAGCCGGTGCGCGATGACGAGCGTGGTGCGGTCCTTCATCGCCGCCTCCAGGGCCGCCTGCACCATCTGTTCACTCTCGGCGTCGAGCGCGCTGGTGGCCTCGTCCAGCAGCAGCAGCGGCGGGTTCTTCAGCATCGCGCGCGCGATCGCGATGCGCTGGCGCTGGCCGCCGCTGATGCGCACGCCGCGCTCGCCCAGGAAGCTGGCGTAGCCCTCGGGCAGGGCCTCGATGAAGTCGTGCGCGAAGGCGGCCCGGGCGGCGGCGATGACCTCGGCATCGCTGGCCTCGGGACGGCCATAGCGGATGTTCTCCAGCGCACTGGCCGAGAACACCGTGCTGTCCTGCGGCACGATGCCGATGCGCTGGCGCAGCGCCGCCAGCGAGACCGCGCCGACAGCCATGCCGTCCACCGTCACGCGGCCCTGCTGCGCGTCATAGAAGCGCAGCAGCAGCTGGAACACCGTCGTCTTGCCGGCACCGCTGGGCCCCACCAGCGCCACCGTCTCGCCCGGCCGCACGGCCAGCGAGAAGTCGGCCAGCGCCAGTTGCCGCGGACGCGACGGGTAGTGGAAGCTGACCTGCTCGAAGGCCAGCGCCGAGCCGCCGCGCGCCGGCGGCAGCGCCCGCGGCGCGGCGGGTTCGTCCACCGGTGAGCGCGAGGCCAGCAGCTCCATCAGCCGCTCGGTCGCGCCGGCAGCGCGCAGCAGTTCGCCGTAGACCTCGGACATCACGGCCACGGCGCCGACGAAGATGATCACGTAGACCACCGTCTGCCCCAGGTGGCCGGCGCTGATGTCGCCGCGCAGTACCGCCTGCGTGCCCTGGTACAGGCCCCAGAGCAGCGCGCCGAAGGTGGCGGTGATGATGAAGCCCACCAGCACCGAACGCACCATCGTGCGCTTGCGCGCGATGACGAAGGCGGCCTCGGTGGCGCGGTCGAAGCGCGCCGCCTCTCGCTCTTGCTGGACGAAGCTCTGCACCACGGGAATCGCGTTCAGCACTTCGGCCGCAATGGCGCTGGAGTCGGCCACCCGGTCCTGGCTGGCGCGGCTGAGCTTGCGTACCCGGCGTCCGAAAACCAGCGCCGGCAGCACCACCAGCACC
>JBBQOR010000355.1:0-3659 GCA_038331055.1 Burkholderiales bacterium | reverse complement strand
CAGCTCGGCCACCGCGCGCAGCGTGCCCAGCACGCTGGCGGCACCGGCCATGTCGAACTTCATCTCGTCCATCTCGCCGCCGGGCTTGAGCGAGATGCCTCCGGTGTCGAAGGTGATGCCCTTGCCTACCAGCACCACGGGGGCGTCGCCCTTGGCCGCGCCGGTCCAGCGCAGCACGATGAACTTCAGCGGCTCCGTCGAGCCCTGGGCCACGCACAGGAAAGCCCCCATGCCCAGTTTCTCGACGTCCCTGCGCTCGAGCACTTCGACCTTGAGCCCATGCGACTTGGCCAGTTGCGTCGCGGCCTTCGCCAGGTGCGTGGGCGTGCAATGGTTGCCCGGCCGGTTGGCCCACTCGCGCGCCAGCGTCACGCCGGCGCTGATGGCGCGCCCGCGCGCCAGGCCTTCCTCGAGCGCGCCGCGCTCGCCCTTGCTGCACAGCAGATGCACGGCGGCCAGCTTGGGCGCGGGTGACGCGCTGGGCTTGGTGGCGCTGTAGACATAGACCGCCTCGCCGACCGCAGCCACCAGGGCTTCGGCATGCGCGGCTGTAGGCGTCAGGTCGGGCATCGCCACTGCCAACTGTCGGGTGCCGCCGCCCTTGAGATGCGCCAGCCCCGAGGCCAGCGCCTTGCGCAGCGCGGCTGGTGAGCCATCGCCCGCGGCCGCCACCGCCACGCGCTCGGCCTTCAGGCCGGCAACACGGTGCAGGTACAGCGTGCGCCCGGGCTTGAAGGCGAAGTCGCCGTCCTTCAGCGCCGCCTGCAGCGGGCCGCCCAGCGCGGCCGGCAACGCCGCCACCGCCGCCTCATTGCACAGCACCACCAGCAGTGCATCGCAGGCTTGAGCAGAGAGTCCGCCGGCACCAATCAGTTGAGTCTTGAAGTCCATAATGCCGCGGCCCTGATCAAACACCGGATGTTATTCGATACCACTTTGCGCCGCGAGCTTGCGCGCGGCTTCGCGGCTACGCTGGTGGTCATCCTGACCATCGTGCTGACGATGATGCTGATCCGCACGCTGGGCCAGGCCGCCAGCGGCGCAGTGTCGCCGCAGGACGTGGTGCTGCTGCTGGGCTATACCGCGCTCGGACACCTGCCGACGATCCTGGCGCTGTCGCTCTTCGTCGCTATCGTCGTCACCTTGGGCCGCATGTACCGCGACAGCGAGATGGCGATCTGGTTCGCCAGCGGCGTCGGCCTGCCGCGCTTCGTCGGCCCGGTGCTGCGCACCAGCTGGCCGGTGCTGCTGGTGATCGCGCTGCTGCTGCTTTTCGTCTGGCCCTGGGGCAACCGCAACAGCCAGGAACTGCGTGACCGCTACCGAGAGCGATCCGACCTGTCGCGTGTGACGCCCGGGGTCTTCCAGGCGTCCAGCGATGGCCGGCGCGTCTTCTTCATCGAGCGTGAAAGCAGCGACGGCGTCAACGCCCGCAACGTGTTCATCCTGGCGCAGGAAGATCGTGGCGAGTCGGTTACCTCGGCGCGCAGTGGCCGGCTCGAGACGCTGGGCGACGACCGCTGGCTGGTGCTCGAGCGCGGACAGCGCAACGAGCGCGACAAGAGCGGGGGCTCCAGCCTGGCGCGCTTCGAAAGCTACCGCGTGCTGGCCGACGAGCGGGCCAGGCGCGCGGCCGAAAGCCGGCCGCCGCGGGCCATGCCCACCATCGACCTGGTGCGCAACCCCGCGCCGCGCAACCAAGGCGAACTGGTGTGGCGCTTCGGCCTGCTCTTTGGCGCCGCCAACCTGTTGGTGCTGGGCATCGGTCTGGCGGCCACCAACCCGCGGCGGGCCAGCAACTGGAACCTGCTGTTTGCGCTCGGCGCCTTCATCGTCTACTACAACCTGATCAACCTGTCGCAGGCCTGGGTGGGCTCAGGACGGGTGGGCCTGGGCACGGCACTGGCGGGACTGCACGGTGGCATGTTCTTGCTTGCGCTGGCGCTTCTGTGGTGGCGCGACCATGCGGCGGTGACGCCCTGGCTGACTCTGCGCCGCAGCGGCGGCGCCAGAGCGGCATGAAGACCATCCGCCGCTTGCTCTACCGCGACATCGCCTGGTCGGTGGCCTTTGTCGGGCTGGCCTTTCTGTCGCTGTTCTTCTTCATCGACTTTGTCGAGGAGCTCGACGACGTCGGCCGCCAAGGCCGCACCGTCTGGCACGCGCTGCTGGCCTGCGTGTACGAGATACCCGGGCATCTCTACGAGTTGCTGCCGATCGCCGTGCTGATCGGCACGATCTACTCGCTGGCGCGCATGGCGCAGTCGAGCGAGTTCACCATCCTGCGCACCGGGGGCCTCGGCCCGTGGCGCGCGCTGGGCCTGTTGGCCGCGCTGGGCGTGGCCTTCGGTGCGCTGACCTTCTTTGTCGGCGACGTGGTCGCTCCGGCCAGCGAACGCGCCGCCGCGCTGCTGAAGGCGCGCTTCGGCGGACTCAAGCTGGGCCAGAACGGCGCCTGGCTCAAGGAGAAGCGCCCGGGCAGCGACGGCGAGCATGCGATCTCGGTGAACGTGGCCTCCACCGGGCCCGGCGGCACGCTCGAGGGCGTTCGCATCTTCGAGTTCGACCACGCCGGCGCGCTGGTGCAGCGCGTCTCGGCGCGCCAGGGCCGCGTGGTGGGCGACGGGCTGTGGACCCTGACCGATGTCGAGCGCACCGTCTGGCCACCGGGCGGCGCGGCGGCGCCGGGCAACGCGGCGGTGCGCAGCGACAAGCTCACCACGCTGCAGTGGCCGAGCACGCTGCCGGCCTCGGTGGTGGCGGCCGCCGTGCTGCCCCCGAGCACGATGAATACGCTGGAGCTGTGGCGCTACAGCCGCCATCTGAGCGATCAGGAACAGGCCTCGCTGCGCCACACGATCCAGTTCTGGAAGCGCGCGCTCTATCCGCTGGCCTGCGTGGTGATGGTCGCGCTGGCGCTGCCCTTCGCCTACATGCACGCACGCGCCGGCGGGGTCAGCCTGAAGGTCTTCGGCGGCATCATGCTGGGCATCAGCTTCGTGCTGCTGAACAACGTCGCCGGCCACGTGGGGGTGCTCAGAGACTGGACACCGTGGGTGGCGGCCGCCACGCCGAGCCTCGTGTACCTGCTGCTGTCGCTGGCGGCTTTTGCCTGGCTGGTACGGTACCGTTGAGTCCATGCCGGGCCTGATCCTCTTGCCTCATGGCGCCGTCGAACCGCGCCAGGCCGAGCCCTTCGAGGCCGTCGCCGCCGGTGATCAGCCGACCGTCAACGAGGCCCTGACCCGCCCGCCCGTCGGGGACGTGGCGTGAATCTGCACCAGTTCCGCTTCGTGCAAGAGGCGGTTCGCCGCCAGCTGAACCTGACCGAGACCGCGAAGGCGCTGTTCACCTCGCAGCCGGGCATCAGCAAGGCGATCCTCGAACTCGAGGAAGAGTTGGGCGTGGACATCTTCGTGCGCCACGGCAAGCGGCTCAAGCGGGTCACCGAGCCCGGGCTGCTGGTGCTGAAGTCGGTGGAGGTCATCATGCGCGAGGTGGCCAACCTGCGCCGCATCGGCGACGAGTTTTCCAAGCAGGACGCGGGCACGCTGTCGATCGCCACCACGCATACGCAGGCGCGCTACTTCCTGCCCGAGCCGATCGGCCGGCTGCGCCAGCGCTACCCGAAGGTGCAGGTGGTGCTGCACCAGGGCGTG
>JBBQOR010000354.1:0-3668 GCA_038331055.1 Burkholderiales bacterium | reverse complement strand
GTTTCCTGTACTGGCCGTGGACGTATCGCGAGGAAATCGCGCACCGGCGCAAGGTCGAGGAGATCGTCGACTTCCTGGAGATCAAGAACATCCGCCACCGCATGGTTGGCTCGTTAAGTTACGGGCTGCGCAAGCGAGTCGACCTGGGCCGCGCGCTGGCGATGGAGCCGCGCGTGCTGCTGATGGACGAGCCGATGGCCGGCATGAACCTCGAGGAGAAGGAGGACATGGCCCGGTTCATCCTCGACATCCGCGAGGCTCTCGACATCCCGATCGTCATCGTCGAGCACGACATGCAGGTCGTGATGGACATCGCCACACGCATCGTCGTGCTCGACTGGGGCCACGTCATTGCCGAGGGCCCGCCCGACGCGATCAAGCGCGACCCAACGGTGATCAAGGCCTACCTGGGCGCGGAGGAGGTGGCGTGAGGCCGGTGGATCGTTCCCGTACGGGTGTCGTTGGCGCATCGGCCGACGCATCCCGCGCACAGCCGGCCGTCGTTGCGAGGGCCCTGCCAGGCGCATGGGACGATCTCGACGCCATCCTGGCGGCCGGCGTGCGCACGCTGCCGCAGCTGCTGATCCATCAGGCCGCTCGTTACCCGGACCAAGTGCTGCACCGCAAAAAGGACTTCGGGATCTGGCAGAAATACACTTGGCAGCAGGTGCTGCACCACGTGCGCGACTTCGCGCTCGGACTGGCGGCCCTTGGCGTCGAGCGCGGCCAGACCGTGGCCATCGTCGGCGAGAACGAACCCGAGCTGTTCTGGAGCCAGTACGCCGCGCTGTCGATCGGCGCCCAGGTCGTGTGTCTCTATCCCGACCTCACCGCACAGCAGATGGAGTATGTGCTGGTGCACGCCGAAGCCGTGGCGGTGGTCTGCGAAGATCAGGAGCAGGTCGACAAGGTGCTCGAACTGGAGCCGCGGCTTGCGGCGGTGTCGACGGTCGTGTACTGGGACGACCGTGGCATGTGGAAGTACGACCATCACAAGCTCCGGACCTTCGGCAGCGTGAGCATGCTCGGCCGCAGCTCGCTGCAGGACCGGCCCGACGCATTCGACGCGGCGGTCAAGGCCGGTCGGGGCACTGACATCGCGGTGCTCAGCTACACCTCGGGCACCAGCAGCCTGCCCAAGGCGTGCGTGCTGAGCCACCTGAACATGATCGAAGGCGCTTCGCGGATGACCGGAGCGCTCTCCTTCCGCCCCTTCACGCAGTACCTCTCCTACATCTCGCCGGCGTGGGCCACGGAGCAGTTCTTCGGCCTGACCCTCGGCCTGCTGGTGCCGTTCGTCGTCAACTTCCCCGAAGAACCGGAGACGGTGCAGGACAACATCCGCGAGATCGGCACACAGGTGCTGATGCTCAGCCCGCGCCAGTGGGAGAACCTCGCTTCGGTGGTCGAGGCGAAGATGATGGACGCCGGGCCCGTTCGACAGGCGATCGTACGCTGGGGCATGGCCATAGGGCGCCGCGTGCGCCTGCCCATGCTCGAGGGGCGGCACCCTGGCCTCGGTTGGCAGGCGGCGTACTGGCTGGCCGACGCACTGGTGCTGCGCCACCTGCGCGACAACCTCGGGCTGCAGGACGCCTACTTTCCCGTCTCCGGCGGTTCGGGCATGGCGCCCGATGTCTTTCGCTTCTTCCACGCGATGGGCGTACCGCTGCGCAACATTTACGGCGCGAGCGAGATGGGCCTGTTCTCGATGCACCAAGGCGGCGCCTACAACCTCGAGACGGTCGGCAGCTGGCTGCCGGTGCATCCGGTCCTCGGCAAACCGCTCGAGCACCGCATCACCGAGCAGGGTGAACTGCTCGTGCGCGGCGGCGCCGGTTTCAACGGCTACCACCGCAATCCGGAAGCCTCGGCGCGCAAGCAGGACGACGGCTGGTACCGAACCGAGGATGCGGTGCATCTGACCGATGGCGGCGAGGTCGTCTACCTGGAGCGCCTCGAGGACATGCGGCAGCTCGCCAACGGCCATCGCTACCCGCCGCAGTTCATCGAGAACCGCCTGCGCTTCTCGCCCTTCATCAAGGACGCGATGACGCTTGGCGATGCCGGCAAGACCTTCGTCGGCGCCTTCATCAACATCGACGCCGGCACGCTCGGACTGTGGGCCGAGCAGAAGGGCATCGGCTACTCGACCTTTGCCGACCTGTCGCAGAACCCGGCGGTGCGGGCGTTGATCGGCACCGAGATCGAGCGCGTGAACCAGCTGCTGCCGGCGGATTCACGGGTGCGGCGATTCGTCAATCTGCCGAAGGAACTCGATCCCGACGAAGACGAGCTCACCCGCACGCGCAAGCTCAGGCGCAACCACCTAGAGCAGAAGTACGTGAATTTCGTCGAGGCGATCTACGACGGCAGCACCGAGTTCGCAGCGACCATTCCGGTGAAGTACCAGGATGGTCGCACCGCCACGCTGAGCGCGCAGGTCTTCGTCAACGACATGTCCGGTGCGACCCAGGCGCCGACACCCGCCTCAGCGATGGGGAAAGTGGAGGCTTCCCAGGATGGATGATTTTCTCGGCCACGTCGTGTCTGGCGCCCTCACGGGACTGCTGTTCGCGCTGATCGCGATGAGCTTCGTAATCATCTACCGGTCCTCGCGCGTGTTTAATTTCGCGCAGGGCGAGATTGTCATCGTCGGTGCCTTCCTGGTGTGGACCTTCATGTCGGCGCTCGACTTCCCGTGGTGGCTCGGAGTGCCCGCGGCGCTGGCCTGCAGCCTGGTGCTGGGCCTGCTGATCGAGCGCCTGATCCTGCGGCCTCTGGTCGGCGAGAGCCTGTTCGCCTTCGTGATGGTGACCATCGGTCTGCTGATCTTCATGCGTGGCGTCGTGCTGGTGGCCTGGGGACCCGAGATCCGGTTCTTCCCCGCGGTGCTGCCGATGGAGGCGGTCAAGATCGGGCCGCTGGTGCTGGACCGTGCGCTGACGCTCGGCGGCGGCTTCACCCTGATCATCGCCGCGATAGCCTCGTGGTTCTTCAACCACACGCAGACCGGCCTTGCGATGAGCGCGGTGGCCGAGGATCACCAGACCGCGTTGTCGCTCGGCATCTCGGTGAAACGTTCGATCGCCGTTTCGTGGGGTCTCAGCGGTGTCCTGTCCACCATCGCCGCCATCATGTTCCTGAACGGCAAGGGCATGACCTTCCTGGCGTCCGACATCGGCCTGTCGGCGTTGCCCGTGGCGCTGCTCGCGGGGCTGGAATCGATCGGCGGAGTGGTCTTGGGCGGACTGATCGTCGGCGTCACGCTGGGGGTCGCTGCATATTTCCTCGACCCGATCTTCGGCGGTGGAGTGGGTGCGGTGTTCCCGTTCGTCATCATGGTCGTCATTTTGCTGGTGCGGCCGACCGGCCTGTTCGGCTGGAAGACCATCGAAAGAATCTGAGCGATGACCCTGCCGGCCGGTGTCCATTTCGAGAGCTACGCGCAGGACCGCGCGCTTATCCGCACGCCGGGCCAGTGGATCTGGTTCCTGGCGTTGGCTGCGGCGCTGCTGGCCTTGCCGCTGACCGGCTCGGGCAGAATCGTCGGCACCGCCATCGTCATCGGCATCACGCTGGTGGCTGTGGTCGGGCTTCAGCTGAACTCCGGTTACGCCGGTCAGATCAACCTCGGGCAATCGGCCTTCATGGGCGTGGGTGCCTAC
>JBBQOR010000353.1:0-3681 GCA_038331055.1 Burkholderiales bacterium | reverse complement strand
CGGTGGATTTAGTTGTGGCGCGGGCGGTTATCGGCCTGCGCATCGACGCGCTTGAAGGGCGGCTGGGCGTGAATCTGCTGGTGCGCACCACGCGACGCATCACGCTGACCCACGAGGGCAGCGCCTATCTCGAAGATTGTCAGCGCTTGCTCGCGGATATCGCCAGTGCAGAAGCCAGTGTGAGTGCCGGCGGCGTCAAGGCCAGCGGCCATCTGCGCGTCACCGCGCCGGCGGGTTTCGGGCGCCGCCCCGTGGCGCCGCTGGTGCCCCGTTTCATCGCCCAGCACCCTGAGGTGAGCCTGAGCCTGAACCTGGGCGACCGGGTGGTGGATATCGTCAACGAGGGCTTCGACTGCGCCGTGCGCGTGGGCGACCTGCCGGACTCGAGCCTGATCAGCGTGCGGCTGGCCGACAACCGGCGCCTGTGCGTCGCCGCGCCCGCATATCTGCAGCGCGCGGGCACCCCGGCCACGCCGGCCGATCTGATGCGCCACCAGTGCCTGACGCTGTCATCCGACGCCAGCCAGACGCGCGGCTGGGCCTTCGTCGTCGATGGCGGATTGACGCATCTGCGGCCCAGCGGCCGCGTCGACTGCAGCGACGGCCAGGTGCTGCACCAGTGGTGCCTGCGCGGCCTGGGTATCGCCTGGCGCAGCACCTGGGAGGTGGCGCAGGACGTCTCCGCGGGACGGCTGCAGGTGGTGCTGGCTGAATTTGCCGCACCGCCGAACGGCATCTTCGCCGTCTTCCCGCATGCCAAGCACCTGCCGCTGCGCGTGCGGCTGTGGATCGACTTCCTGAAGCACAGCTACGGCGACCCGGCGTACTGGCGCCAGGCCGCCGGCGCCTGACCTCTACTGCCGAAGCGCGGCGTTCAGGCCGCCGGCTTCTTCGCCGACAGGCATTCCTTCATGAAGGCCTTGCGCTCGTCGCCCTTCTTCTCGCCCGCGTCCTTGTTGCAGGTGGTCATCTTCGACTGCTGCGTCGCGGGCTTCGCCGACAGGCAATCCTTCATGAAGGCCTTGCGCTCATCGCCCTTCTTCTCGCCCGCGTCCTTGTTGCAGGTGGCCATCTAGCTCTGCTGCGCGCTGGGCTCGGCGGCGTGGGCGGTGCCGGCGAGCAGGCCCAGCGACAGCAGGGCGGCGGTGATGATCGTCTTCATGGGGGGTCTCCTCGTCGTGGTGCGGCGCATCCACCCAACGTGGTGGCCGTCGACCGGCGAACAACGCGCGAGAAGCCCGTGTGGCTGACAGGGTGGGCTAGAGGATGCGCCGCGGGTGGTGCAGCGACTCGTGCGCGGCGTGCAGCCGGCGCACCAGCACCTTTATGAACGCGGCGTCGAACAGCCGCTGCGTGCCCAGAGACAGCTGCATCAGCGCCTCGGGCGTGAAGGACACGGTGGTCGTCGGCTGCGCCACCAGCACGTCGGCGCTGTGTGAACGCAGCTCGGGGTTGGGCGCCAGATAGGCCATCTCGCCGACCGAGGTGCCGGTGCCCAGCTGCGCCACCCGCTGACCTTCCCGGTACACATCGACCAGGCCCTGCGCGATGATGTGAAAGCTGTTGCCCAGCTCACCACGGCGGTACAGCGCGTCGCCGAAGTCGAAGCGCCGCCAGCGCGCGCGATGCACCACCTCCCACAGCTCGACGTCGCCGAAGCCTTCGAAGAACTCGAGCGAGCGCAGCAGCGTGAATCGCTCGGAGTCCTGCACGCCCTGCACGCTGGCGCGCGGCAAGGCGCCGCTGGAGACCAGCGACGACAGCGCCTTGGCGAAGCTGTCCCAGTCGGCCGGCCGATCCTCGCGGCTCTTGCCCAGGCCCGCCTCGATCAGCGCCTGCAGCGCTGGCGGCACGCCGTCGCGCAGCGAGGCCAGCGGCGGCGGTGTGGCGTGAAAGATCTGCTGCATGATGGCCGCCTGCTGCTGGGCGTCGAAGGGCGGCCGGCCGCCGATCAGGTGGTACAGCACGGCCGACAGCGAGAAGATGTCGGCGCGGCAGTCCAGCGTGTCGCCGTTGAGCTGCTCGGGCGACATGTAGGCCAGCGAGCCGACACGGTAGATCTGCGTGCGGTCCGAGCCCAGGTTGAGCACGCTGCCGAAGTCAGACACCTTGACGTCCACCACCTGGTCGCCGTGCATCACGGCCAGCAGATTGGCCGGCTTCACGTCGCGGTGGATCAGCCCCAGTCGCCAGACGTAGCCCAGCGCCATCGCGCACTTGAAGCCGATCTCGACCACCTGGTCGAGCGGCAGCAGGGCGTCGGCGCGACAAAAGCGGCGCAGCGTCGGGCCGTCGACGAACTCCATCACCAGGTAGGGCGCCAGCGGGTCTTCGACCGCGTCGAGGATCTGCACCACGTTCGGGTGGTGCAGCCGGCCGACCAGCGCGGCTTCGGCGGCAAAGAAGCGCGCCTCGAAGCGGCCTTCGCGCGAATCCGGCGCCGCGCGCAGGTGCACGCGCTTGATCGCCACCTGGCGCTGGTGGAAGTCGTCGTGGGCGAGGAAGACCTCGCTGGTGGCGCCCTCGCCCAGCCGGTCGAGCACCCGGTAGCGCCCGATGCGTGCCGGCAGCTCGGGGTTCGACGGATCGGCGGGGGCGAGTTGCGCAGGCAGGGCGGACATGGTCGGGCCCGATGCTGCAGCACTCCAAAAAGTAGAATCGATCGATGATCCAGGTCAAACAAGCGTTGTTGCAAGCGCTCGCCACGGCGCTCGACGAGGTGGCACCGGCCAGTGGGGTGGCGCCGCTGTTCGAGTCGCCCAAGCAGGCGTCGCACGGCGACCTGGCCGTCACCTGCGCGATGCAACTGGCGCGGCCGTTGAAGAAGAACCCGCGTGAGCTGGCGCAGGCGCTGGTCGAGAGCCTCGGCCGCCAGCCCGCAGTGCAGCGCTGGGTGAAGTCGCTGGAAATCGCCGGCCCGGGCTTCATCAACCTGCGGCTGGTGCCGGCCGCGCTGCAGGCGGTGGTCGGCGAGATCCTGGCCGCAGGCGAGGCGTTCGGCCGCCAGCCGCCGAACGGGCAGCGGCTGATGGTGGAGTTCGTCTCTGCCAACCCGACCGGCCCGTTACACGTCGGGCATGGCCGCAACGCGGCACTCGGCGACAGCCTGTGCAACCTGCTCGCCACCCAGGGCTGGCAGGTGCAGCGCGAGTTCTATTACAACGACGCCGGCGTGCAGATCCAGACCCTGGCCATCAGCACGCAGGCGCGGCTCGAGGGGCTGGTGCCCGGCGGCGCGGGCTGGCCCGAGGCGGCCTACAACGGCGACTACATCGCCGACATCGCCGCCGACTTCGCTGCCGGCAAGACGGTCAGCGCCGACGACCGCCAGTTCACGGCCAGCGGCGACGTGGACGACCTGGCCGGCATCGGCCAGTTTGCCGTCGCCTACCTGCGCCATGAGCAGGATCTGGACCTGCGGGCCTTCGGCGTGCAGTTCGACCACTACTACCTCGAGAGCAGCCTGTACACCGACGGCCGTGTGGAAGACACCGTGCGCCGCCTGGTGGCGAGCGGGCAGACCTACGAAGAGGGCGGCGCGCTGTGGCTGCGCACCACTGCCCACGGCGACGACAAGGACCGCGTGATGCGCAAGTCCGACGGCACGTTCACGTACTTCGTGCCGGACATCGCCTATCACCTCGCGAAATGGGAGCGGGGCTTCCACAAGGTCATCAACGT
>JBBQOR010000352.1:0-3692 GCA_038331055.1 Burkholderiales bacterium | reverse complement strand
GTAGGTATCAACCAGCTGTCTTGCGGTTTGGCATGGGCACGGGCAGCCCCGGCGGCAGACCTGTCATTCCAGGTCCAGGAGTGCCCGTTCAGCTTCTGCGTGCCCACGGTCCCGCACCGGCACGAGTTGGTCTGGCGCCTGCGGCGAACCTGTGGCAGGCGGTCCGATGTAGCTGGCAATGCAACGCGCCGGCCGCGCCAAGTTCGCGCAAGCGACATGCAGTTGCCGAACTTCGACGCCGGCGCTGCAACCCTCTCCCCGCCGGCGCGGGGGCCCGGTACAACCGGACTCTGATCTGCTGACAGGAGCGCCCGATGATCCGCCGCCACACCCTTGCCGCCCTTGCCCTGGCCACGCTGACGCTGGCCGCCGCCCTGCCCGCGCAGGCCCAGACCGCCAACCGCATGCGCGTCGGCGTCGAGGGCAACTACCCGCCGTTCAGCCAGATGGGCCCTGACGGCAAGCTCTCGGGCTTCGACATCGACATCGCGGTGGCGCTGTGCGCGCAGATGAAGATCGAGTGCCAGCTGGTGCAGCAGGAGTGGGACGGCATGATGCCGGCGCTGGCGGCGAAGAAGTTCGACATGATCGTCGCCTCGATGACCATCACCGAGGCGCGCAAGAAGGCCGCCGACTTCAGCGACCCGTACTACGACGTGCCTTCGCGCTTCCTGGCCAAGGCCGGTGCCTTCAAGGACCACACGCCGGCCACGCTGAAGGGCAAGAAGATCATCGTGCTGCGCAACAGCCCGCGCGCCGAGTTCGTGGCCCAGAACTACAAGGACAGCGAGGTGCTGCTGGTCAACAAAGAGACCGACATCTACATGGAACTCGCGGCCGGCCGCGGCGACGTCGGCTTCGGCTCCACGGTGGTCAGCAGTGAAGCCTTCCTGAAGAAGCCCGAAGGCCGCGGCTACGCGCAGGTCGGGCCGCCCGTGCGGCTGCAGGGCGGCAGTGGCGTCGGCATCGCCTTCCGCAAGGGCGACGATGCACTGCGTGAGCGCGTGAACGCGGCGCTGAAGGCGATCCGCACCGACGGCAGCTACAAGAAGATGGCCGACAAGTACTTCGACTTCGACGTCAGCGGCACGAACTGAGGCCGCGGTCCGCGCCCAGTTCAGCGCCGGCCCCGCGCATTTGCGTCCCATGCTGCACGGCTACCTCGGCGCCATCCTCGGCGGGCTCTGGGTCACCTTGTTCGTGGCCGCGGCCTCGCTGGCGGTGGCCTGCGTCTTCGGGCTGGCCGGCGCGCTGGCCAAGCTGTCGTCGTCGCGCGCGCTGCGCCTGGCCGCCGACACCTACACCACGCTGATCCGCGGCCTGCCCGAGCTGGTGCTGATGCTGCTGGTGTTCTACGGCGGCCAGATCCTCATCAACAAGCTGGCCGAGGCGCAGGGCTGGGACTACATCGACGTGCCGCCGCTGGCGGCCGGCGTGCTGACCATCGGCTTCGTCTTCGGCGCCTACCTCACAGAGACCTGTCGCGGTGCCCTCCTGGCCGTGCCCAAGGGCCAGCTCGAGGCGGCCGCCGCCTTCGGCATGAAACGCGGCCAGTTGTTGCGCCGCATCCTGCTGCCGCAGATGGTGCGCCATGCCATCCCGGGGTTCGCCAACAACTGGCTGGTGATGGTCAAGGCCACCGCGCTGATCTCGATCATCGGGCTGGACGACATGATGCACCGCGCCGGCCTGGCGGCCGCAGCCACGCGCGAGCCCTTCACCTTCTACCTGCTGATCGGCGGGCTGTACCTGGCCGTCACCACGGTCTCGATCGTGCTGCTGTCGCGGCTGGAGAAGCGCTTCAGCCTGGGCGTGCGGCGGGTGAGCTTCTGAGGCCGCCGCGATGATCGACTGGGGCGTCGTCGTCGGCAGCCTGCCCGAGTTCATGCACGGGCTGCGCGTGTGCCTGACCCTGCTGTTCATCAGCGTGGCCACCGGCTTCGTGCTGTCGATTCCGCTGGCGGTGGCGCGGGTCTCGGCGCGGCCCTGGCTGGCGCAGCCGGTCTGGCTGTTCACCTACGTCATGCGCGGCACGCCCTTGCTGGTGCAGTTGTTCATCGTCTACTACGGCTTCGCGCAGTTCCCGGCCGTGCGCGAGAGCGTCGCCTGGCCCTTGCTGCGCGAGGCCTGGTTCTGCGCGGGGCGGGCCTTCGCGCTGAACACCCCGGCCTACACCACCGAGATCTTCGCCGGCGCGCTGCGCGCCACGCCGCACGGCGAGGTCGAGGCCGCGCGCGCCTACGGCCTGGACGGCTGGCGGCTGTACCGCCGCATCCTGCTGCCCAGCGCGCTGCGCCGCGCGCTGCCGCAGTACAGCAACGAGGTGGTGGGCATGATGCACGCCACCGCGGTGGCCAGCACCGTGACGCTGGTCGACATCACTCGCGTGGCGCGCGACGTCTATGCCAACCACCTGCTGCCGGCCGAGGCCTTCGGCACCGCGGCGGCGTTCTATTTCACCCTCACCTTCGCGCTGGTCGGCGGCTTCAAGCTGCTCGAGCGGCGCTTCCTGCGCCATCTGCGGCGCGAGAGCGGCCCGGCTACCGACACCCCTGTTGCACAGCCCGTCCGCGCCTGAGCCAGATCATGGAAATCCAGACCTTCGACCTGATGGCCGCCGCGCCCGGCGTGCGACACCAGCTTCAAGTGCTGCGCTTCGGCACCGGCGGCCCCAAGGCCACCATCCAGGCCGCGCTGCATGCCGACGAAGTGCCTGGCGTGCTGGTGGTGCACGCACTGCGTGAGCGGCTGGCGGCGCTCGAGGCGGCCGGGCAGCTGACCGGCCAGGTGCAGTTGCTGCCGTGCGCCAATCCGCTGGGCCTGGCGCAGCATCTGCACGGCCAACACCACGGCCGCTTCGATCTGCGCGACGGCGTCAACTTCAACCGCGACCACCCCGAGCTTGCTGCCGCAGCCGCATCCCGCCTTGAAGGCCGGCTTGAAGGAGAGCTCGGCGACGACGCGCAGCGCAACCGGGCGCTGGTGTGTTCGGCGCTGGTGCACGCGGCTCAGGCGCTGACCGCCACGCACCCGGCGCAAGACCTCAAGCGGCGGCTGCTGCAACTGGCGGTGGACAGCGACGTGGTGCTCGACTTGCACTGCGACGGCGAGGCCGCGCTGCACCTGTACGCGCTGACGCCGCAAGAGCCGCTGGCGCGTGAGCTCGGCGCGCTGCTCGGCGCCCGCGCCGTGCTGCTGGCGACAGAAAGCGGCGACTCGCCCTTCGACGAGGCCTGCAGCCGCCCATGGCTGCTGCTGCAGCAGCGTTTCGCCGGCCACCCGTTGCCGCTGGGCTGCTTCAGTGCGACGGTCGAGTTGCGCGGCGAAGCCGACACCAGCCACGCGCTGGCGGCACAGGACGCCGAGGCGATCATCCAGTTCCTGATGCGCCGCGGCATCGTCGCCGGCACCCCGTCACCGCTGCCTGCGCTGCGCTGCGAACCCACGCCACTGGCCGGCTCAGAGCCGATCATCGCGCCGCGTGCCGGCGTGGTGGTCTACCACCGCGCGCCCGGCGAGACGGTGCAGGCTGGCGATGCCATCGCCGATCTCGTGGACGCGGTGGACGGAACGCGCGAGGTGTTGACGGCGCGCACCAGCGGCGTGCTCTACGCGCGCAGCGCCAGCCGCTGGGCCACGCCCGGCAAACGGCTGGGCAAGGTGGCCGGCAGCGTGGCCACCCGCAGCGGCAG
>JBBQOR010000351.1:0-3693 GCA_038331055.1 Burkholderiales bacterium | reverse complement strand
GCTACTGCCATCTGGTGGCCGGGCTGGTGGGCGAGGTGGCCGCCGGCATCTTCGGCCGCACGCAGCCGCAGACCGTGCAGTATGCGCACCGGCTGGGGCTGGCGATGCAGCTGACCAACATCATCCGCGACGTCGGCGACGACGCGCGGCGTGGCCGCATCTACCTGCCGCTGTCCGAGCTGCAGCGCTTCGATGTCAAGGCGCACGAGCTGCTCAAGCTCGAGCCGCCCTGGGGCTACAGCGAGCGCTTCGATGCGCTGATGCGCTTTCAGGCGGCCCGTGCGCACGCCATCTTCGACGAGGCGATGGCGCTGTTGCCCGAGGCCGACCGCGTGGCCCAGCGGCCCGGCCTGATGATGGCCAACATCTACCGCACGCTGCTGCGTGAGATCGAGGCGCAGCGCTTCCAGGTGCTGCATCAGCGCACCTCGCTGACACCGCTGCGCAAGCTCTGGATCGCCACCCGCACGCAATGGCGCGGCCGGTGACCCGGCTGGCGGTCGTCGGCGGCGGCTGGGCGGGCATCGCGGCGGCCGTGGCGGCGGTGGACGCCGGCGCGCAGGTGACGCTGTTCGAGATGGCGTCGCGGCTGGGCGGACGCGCGCGGGCCGTGCCTGGCGACCTGCCGGCAGACGAGCTGCCACTGGACAACGGCCAGCACATCCTCATCGGTGCCTACGTGCAGACGCTGGCGCTGATGCGCCGCGTGGGCGTGGTGCCCGAGCAGGTGCTGCGGCGCTTGCCGCTGCAGTTGTGCATGCCCGACGGCAGCGGGCTGGTATTGCCGGCGGGCGCTGCCGTGCCGGCCTTCTTGCGCGGCGTGATGGCGGCACGCGGCTGGCGTCTGGTCGACCGGCTCGCGTTGCTGGCGGCCGCCAGCGGCTGGGCGCTGAGCGGCTTTCGCTGCGACCCGGCGTGGTCGGTCGAGCGGCTGTGCCGTGGGCTGCCGGCGCGTGTGCGCGAAGACCTGATCGACCCGCTGTGCGTGGCGGCGCTGAACACCCCCGCGGCAGAGGCCAGCGCCACGGTATGGCTGCGGGTGCTGCGCGACGCGCTGTTCAGCGGCCCGGGCTCGGCCGACCTGCTTCTGCCCAGCCAGCCGCTCGACGCGCTCTTGCCCGCACCCGCCAGCGACTGGTTGACTGCGTCGGGCGCGCGGCTGCGCCTGGGCGAACGGGTGCACTCGCTGCAGCACGAGGGCAGCGGCTGGCAGGTGACCGACGAGATCTTCGATCATGTGGTGCTGGCCAGCCCGGCCGCCGAGGCGGCGCGGCTGACCGCGGCACTGGCGCCTGCCTGGTCAGCGCAGGCCGCGGCGCTGCGCTACGAGCCGATCATCACCGTCTACCTGCACAGCCCGGGCACAAGGCTGGCGGCCCCGATGCTGGCGTTGCGCGCGGGGCCCGATGCGCCGGCGCAGTTTGTGATGGACCACGGCGCGCTGGGCGCGGCGCCGGGGCGCTTCGCCTTCGTCGTCAGCGGCGCCGCGCACTGGGTCGAGCGCGGGCTGGATGCCACCGGCAAAGCCGTGCTGCGCCAGGCCACGCAGGCCTTCGCCCCGGGCACCTGGGCTACGGCGCCACAGCTGTTGCGTGTGCTGGCCGACAAGCGGGCGACCTTTCGCTGCACGCCGGGGCTGCAACGCCCGCCTGCCGCCATTGCGCCTGGCCTGGTGGCGGCGGGCGACCATGTCGCAGGCCCCTACCCCTCGACTCTCGAAGGCGCCGTGCGCTCGGGGCAACAGGCGGTGGCGTCGCTGCTGCGAGCCGCCGACGGCTGATCAGCGGGGCAACACTGGGGCCGAGAACGGCGCCGCCAGAGGCTCCCCGATGAACAGGCTCTGCTGCGGCCAGGCCACGCTCTTCCAGTAGGCCTCCAGCGCCGTGGCGCCCTGCACATAGTGCAGCAGCAGCACCTGCGGATGCGGAAACTTCTGCAGATGGTTGCAGGGCTCGCTCACGCTGCCGTGGCTTGCGGTGGCGCCCGAGGCCAGCCAGTCCAGCGCCGTGCTCTGATCGTTCGGCTCGGTCAGCCGGCCTCCACTGGACGTCAGATGATCAGCCAGCGCCCCCGGCAACCACCCCGGTGGCGAAGACAGGTCCAGCCGCGCGCTGCCGGTCAGCGCAATCACCACCCGCGTGGTGCCGCTGAGCGACGCTGCAGGCACCACCTGCACATTGACGCCCGCACCGCGCAGCAGACCGGGCGCCGGGTACAGCCGCTCACGCACGTTGCGCGCGCCGTCGGCCGTCTGCAGCAGCATCACCTGCGCGGGCGGCGCGCCGCGGCGGCCGAGCGAGGCGTCGGCGGCCACGCCGCGATCGATCAGCGCGGCGGCTTCGTCCACGCTGCGAGCCGCCAGCAGCATCGACGGCCGCACGCGAAAATCAGTCCACGGGCGGAAGCTGGCGCTGTTGAAAAGTGGCGAGACGCTCGATGGCCGCCCGCAGGTCTGACGGCAGAGTTCGGCGTCGAAGCCCAGCGCCAGCGCGCCGGTGATCGAGTTGCACTGCACGGCGTACGGCTGTGTCCACGCCAGCGCCAGAGCCTGTATGCGCGGCCCGAAGGCCGCAGCGATGGCGTCGCGCAGCAACTCGAACTCGGCCACAGTGAGAGTCGACCGCAGCGGCAGATCGATTTCCAGCAGCTGGGCGGGCCCCAGCCCGCGGCGCTGCGCATACAGCGCGCCCACCGCCACCGAGTAAGGGTCCGCACGGTTGATCACCAAACCCAGATCTGCCGCACGCAGCCGGCCAGCCAGACGGGGCACGTTCAGCGGCGTCATCGGCACCGCTGCCGTGGGCGGAGCCTCGATGGGCTGCTGCGCGCTGGCGGGATCGGCCAGTACCGCAAGCAGCAACATCGCGGCGCCGGCATACCGGGATACAGCTTTCACTCTCGCAATGCAAAACAGCGCGAAACCCTCCACAATGAACGGGATGCGTTCCGGCAACCCGAAAACCCCGACGATTCAGGTGCTCGAACGAGCATTCTCGCTGCTCGACACGTTGGCCGCGTTCCCCGATCCGGTGTCGCTGAAAGAGATCAGCGAGCGCACCGGATTGCATCCTTCCACCGCGCATCGGATCCTCAACGACCTGACGATCGGCCGCCTGGTCGACCGTCCGCAGGCCGGCAGTTACCGCCTGGGCATGCGGCTGCTGGAACTGGGCAATCTGGTCAAGGCGCGGCTGGACGTGCGCGAGGCGGCACTCGGGCCGATGCGCGAATTGCACAAGCTGACACACCAGCCGGTGAACCTGTCGATGCGCCAGGGCGACGAGATCGTCTACGTCGAGCGAACCTACAGCGAGCGCTCCGGCATGCAGGTGGTACGCGCCATCGGTGGCCGAGCGCCTTTGCATCTGACCTCGGTGGGCAAACTCTTCCTTGCGCACGATGACACCCAACGTGTGCGCGCCTATGCCAGCCGCACCGGCCTGACGGGGCACACACGCAACAGCATCACCGACCTGCCGCGGCTGGAGCGTGAACTGGCCGGCGTTCGCAGCAGTGGTGTCGCTCGTGATGACGAAGAACTGGAGTTGGGCGTGCGATGCATGGCCTCAGCCATCTTCGACGACCAGGGCCGGCTGATTGCCGGTCTGTCGGTATCGGCGCCGGCCGACCGGCTGGAAGAAACCTGGGCCGGCCGCGTCAAGGACACGGCCGCATTGATCTCGGCAGCGCTGG
>JBBQOR010000350.1:0-3703 GCA_038331055.1 Burkholderiales bacterium | reverse complement strand
GCCTTGACCTTGATGGCGGCAATCGGATCGCGACCGAACTCGGTGTCGCTGTAGACCAGCGCCACCGACGGCCGGGTGGTACCGCGGCTGGTGCGGTTGATGTACTCGAGCAGGATCTCGCCCATCGCCGCATAGGTCGGCCCGGCCATGAAGTAGTAGGGCACGTTCTTCGGGTCGGCCAGATCCGAGCTGAAGCTCGGGCTCGAAACGATCGTGGTGCCTAGCTGGCTCACCTCTCTCGCGGCCGCCTTGGCCCAGGCAGTGGAGTCGCCGTAGAACACCGGCGGGTTGTGCGCGCTCATGATCTTCTTGAAGACCGACATCGCCTGGTCCATCTTGTAGGCCGAATCTTCGCCGACGTAGCGCAGCCGGCGCCCCGCCACACCCTTCTTCGCCTGGTTGCGCCATTCGCAGTAGTCGCCCAGGCCCTGGTGCAGGCCGACGCCGGCGAAAGCGAAGACGCCGGTGATCGGCGGCGCCGCGCCGACCACGATCTCGCCCGTCTGCGCGATGGCCGAAGTCAGCGGCAGGCTCGACAGCGCAGCGCTGCCCAGACCCGCGTTCACGATGCGGCGGCGCGCGGGGTTGTTCAGGATGTCGTTGTTCATCATCGTCTCCTTGGTGGATTGAATGCGCAGGATCAGGCCCGGAAAGGCCACAGGTGAAAGAGCCGCCGCACACGCTGCCAGAGCTCGCGCAGGCCGTGCGGTTCATAGATCAGGAAGCCGATGATCAGGAGCCCGAAGACGATCTGCTGCACCGGGCTCAAGATCACCGTGGCGTTCGGCGCCCACTGCGCGATGAACGACACCAGCGCGCGCAGCACCTCGGGCACCAGCGTCATGAATACGGCACCCAGCACCGCGCCCAGCATGGTGCCCAGGCCGCCCACGATGATGGCCGCCAGGTAGAAGATCGACAGTTGCAGCGTGAAGTATTCGGGCGTCATCGCGCGGTAGAAGTAGCCCAGCAGCGCGCCGGCCACGCCGGCGTAGAAGCTGCCGATGGCGAAGGCATACAGCTTGTAGCGGAAGAGGTCGATGCCGAGCACTTCGGCGGAAATGTCCTTGTCGCGGATGGCGATGAAGGCGCGGCCGACCCGCGTGCGGAACAGATTGCGCCCGGCGATCAGCATCAGCACGGCCAGCGCGGCGATCAGGTAGTACATGCGGTGGTCGTCGTCGAGCTCGAAGCCGAACAGCGACGCATTCGGCACGTTGACGCCGCGCACGCCGCCGGTGACGCTGTCCCACTCGCGGAACACGTAGACCAGGATGAACTGCGTGGCCAGCGTGGCCACCGCCAGGTACAGGCCCTTGATGCGCAGGCTGGGCGTGCCGACCAGCGCACCCAGCAGCGCGGCCATCGCACCGGCCGCCGGGATGGTCACGTAGAAAGGCACACCGCGCTGCGCCAGCCAGGCCGCGGTATAGCAGCCCACGCCCATGAAGCCGGCATGGCCGAGCGAGATCAGGCCGGTGCAGCCGGTCATGATGTTGAGCCCCGCCGCAGCGATCACGTGGATGCCCAGGATGCAGGCCAGCCCCACCACGTAGCCCGAGGCGAAGAAGGGCAGCACCGCCAGCGCCGCCAGCAGCGCCAGCATCCAGGCGCGCTGGGTGGCGGTGGGCCACAGCGCCTCGTCCTGGGCGTAGGTTTCGCGGAAGTCTCCGATGCGCATCTGCGTGGGCCGGCTCTACAGCCGCTCGATCTGCCTCGTACCGAACAGGCCGTAGGGCCGGATCAGCAGGATCGCCAGCACGGCGACGTAGGGCACGATGTCGCGCACCTTGCCGCCCAGGGTGCCTGCCGTCAGGCTGGAGATCACGCCGACGATCAACCCGGCGACGATGGCCCCGGCGATGCTGTCCAGTCCGCCGAGGATGATCACCGCCAGCACGCCCAGAGCCACGCCGCCGAGAGCCGGCGACAGGCTGGTGGTGGCCGCGGCGACGATGCCCGCCACCGCGCCGACCAGCCCGGCGAAGATCCACGTCAACCGCTGCGTGTGGCGCACGTCGATGCCCAGCGCGACGGCGGTGATCGGGTCGCTGGCGGCGGCGCGCATCGCGATGCCGGTGCGCGAGAAGCGGAAGTACAGCGTCAGCGCCGCGATCAGCGTGGCGGCGAGCAGGAAGCTCCAGACCGCCTGGCCGGGGATCAGCAGCTCACCGATCAGGAAGGGCTTGCGCGGCAGCAGCTGCGGCATCTCGTAGTTCTCGCCGCCCCAGACCGCCTCGACCAGCCCGTGGCCGACGCTGGCCAGGCCGATGGTGGCCATCAGGATCGAGATCACCGGCTGCCCGGCCAGCGGCCGCAGCACGCTGCGCTCGACCACCGCGGCCGCCACGCCCACCGCGGCCAGCGCCGCCGGCAGCGCCAGCATCACCGGCCAGCCCCACATCACGTTGGCGGTGTAGAAGAAGTAGGCGCCGAGCATCATGAACTCGCCCATCGCGAAGTTGACGACGCCGGTGCCCTTGTAGATGAGCACGAAGCCGAGGGCGATCAGCGACAGCAGCCCGCCCGCGAGCAGGCCGATGATGGCCAGCTCGAGCAGGAAGATCAGGTCCAGGCCGGGTGCCATCGCCCGCTCCTCAGGCCGCCACCGGCACGGCCTGCTCGCCCAGGTAGGCGCGGATCACCTCGGGGTGCGCACGCACCTGCGCCGGCGTGCCCTGCGCGATCACCTGGCCGAAGTTGAGCACCACCACATGGTCGGAGATGTCCATCACCATGCCCATGTCGTGCTCGATCAGCAGCACCGTCAGGCCGCGCTCTTCCTGCAGGTCGAGGATGAAGCGCGCCATGTCCTCGGTCTCTTCACGGTTCATGCCGGCCACCGGCTCGTCGAGCATCAGCACCTTGGGCTGCATGGCCAGCGCGCGCGCCAGCTCGACGCGCTTTTGCAGCCCATACGCCAGGCCGGCGACAGGCTGATGGCGGATGTGGTCGATCTCGAGGAAGTCGATCACCTCGCGCTCGATCTGCTCGCGCAGCGCCATCTCCTCGCGCTGCGCACGGCCGCGGTACCACAGCGCCGCCAGCGGCCCGGCCTGCAGCCGGTTGTGGCCGCCGAGCTTGATGTTGTCCAGCACCGTCATGCCGCGAAACAGCGCCACGTTCTGGAAGGTGCGCGCCAGCCCCATGGCGGCGCGCCGGTGCGCGGGCACGCCGGTGATGTCGGCGCCGTCGAACCACACACTGCCGCGCTGCGGCCGGTAGAAGCCCGAGATGGCGTTGAACAGGCTGGTCTTGCCCGCGCCGTTGGGGCCGATGACCGCCGTGATGCGGCCGGGCTGCGCGGCGAACGAGACAGCATCCAGGGCGCGGATACCGCCGAAGGAAAGCGACAGGTCTTGCACGTGAAGCAGGGGTTCGCTCATCTCGGCTCGGCTGGGGTTCCACAGGATGGAGGCAAACGATTGTTTGCCACGCATCCACGCGAATCTATACTCGAAAGCCCGACTCGCAAAGGCCGGCCCACCAAAGGCTGGATTCCCCCATGCCCCTCTCGGACATCGTGCTTCTGGCCGGCGCGCGCACGCCGTTCGGCGACTTCGGCAAGTCGCTGCGCGAGATGCCGATGGCCGCCCTGGGCCGCCATGTCGTGCAGGCCAGCCTGCAACGCGCCGGCCTGGACGCGGCGCAGGTGGACCACCTGGTCTTCGGCAACACCGCGCCGGTGGACCACGACGGGCTG
>JBBQOR010000349.1:0-3705 GCA_038331055.1 Burkholderiales bacterium | reverse complement strand
GGAAGAAGCCGAGCGCCGACTTCTCGTGCATCAGCCGCTCACGCAGGCCCCAGGGCGCGGCGTTGGGCAGCGCAGGCTCGGCGGTGCTGGCGCCATGGGCATCGGCGCCGCCGGCATCGGCAAAGTCGAACAGGCCGGCCTGCATTTCGTGGGCGGCTTGCGTATCGGCCCACTCGAAGGCCAGCGGCACGGTAGCCATCAGCACCGCGCGGTCCACGCCGCGCGCCGCCGCCATGGCGTCGAACGCGCCGGCCTTGACCAGCGCCTCGACCACGCGCTTGTTGACGCGCTGGCGGTCCACGCGCAGGCAGAAGTCGAACAGGCTGTGGAATACGCCGCCGGCCTCGCGCGCCTGCACGATGGCTTCGATGGCGCCGCTGCCCGTGCCCTTGACGGCGCCCAGACCGTAACGCACGCGGTCGTCGGCCACCGGCTCGAAGCGCGCGCTGCCCTGGTTCACATCGGGCGCGTCGAAGCGTACGCCGAAGCTGGCGGCGTCGGCAATCAGCACCCGCAGCTTGTCGGTGTCGTCTTGCTCGACGCTCATGTTGGCAGCGTAGAACTCGGCCGCGCAGCGCACCTTCAGCCAGGCCGTGTGGTAAGCCAGCACCGAGTAGGCCGCCGCATGGCTCTTGTTGAAGCCGTAACCGGCGAACTTCTCCATCAGGTCGAAGACTTCGTCGGCCTTGGGCTGGCTGATGCCCTGGGCCTGCGCACCGGTGCGGAAGATCTCGCGCTGCAGCGCCATCTCCTCGGGCTTCTTCTTGCCCATCGCGCGCCGCAGCAGATCGGCGCCGCCCAGGCTGTAACTGCCCAGGATCTGCGCCGCCTGCATCACCTGCTCTTGATAGACGAAGATGCCGTAGGTCTCGGCCAGCACCTGCTCGAGCAGCGGGTGCGGGTAGGCGATGTCCTCCTTGCCGTTCTTGCGTGCGCAGTAGCTGGGGATGGTCTCCATCGGGCCCGGGCGGAACATCGCGTTCAGCGCGATCAGGTCTTCCAGCCGCGTCGGCCGCGCCTCGCGCAGCATGCCCTGCATGCCGCGGCTTTCGAACTGGAACACGGCCTCGGTGCGGCCGTCGGTGAACAGGCGGTACACCGCAGGGTCATCGAAGGGCAGGCGGTCGTAGTCGAAGTCGGCGCGGCCCGGGCGGCGCGCGCGGATGAAGTCCTTGGCCAGCTCGAGGATGGTCAGCGTGGCCAGGCCCAGGAAGTCGAACTTCACCAGCCCGGCGGCCTCGACATCGTCCTTGTCGAACTGGCTGACCGCGCTGTCGCTGCCGGGCTGCTGGTACAGCGGGCAGAAGTCGGTGATGCGGCCGGGTGCGATCAGCACACCGCCGGCATGCATGCCGATGTTGCGCACGATCCCCTCGACGCGCGTGGCCAGCGCCAGCAGCGTGGCCACGTCCTCGTCGGCGGCTTCGCGCAGGCCCAGCTCGGCCGACTCCTTGCGCGCGTAGACCAGCCCCGCATCGGGCTTGTCGGGCACCGGCGCCAGCGTCACCGTCTTGCCCGGTGGCGCGGGAATCAGCTTGGCGATGCTGTCCACATGGCCGTAGCCCATGCCCAGCACACGCCCCACATCGCGCAGCGCCGCCTTGGCCGCCATGGTGCCGAAGGTGACGATCTGGCTCACCGCTTCGCGGCCGTACTTGGCCTTCACGTAGTCGATCACGCGCTCGCGGTTGGCCTGGCAGAAGTCGATGTCGAAGTCGGGCATCGACACCCGCTCGGGGTTCAGGAAGCGCTCGAACAGCAGCTTGTAGTGCAGCGGGTCGAGGTCGGTGATCAACAGCGCATAAGCCACCAGCGAACCCGCGCCAGAACCGCGTCCCGGCCCGACCGGGCAGCCGTGCGCCTTGGCCCAGACGATGAAGTCGCTGACGATCAGGAAGTAGCCCGGAAAGCCCATCTTCAGGATCGTCGTGATCTCGAACTCGAGCCGATCGACATAGCGCGCGCGCTCGGCTTCGCGCAGCGCCGCGTCGGGGTACAGCTGCACCAGCCGCCGCTCCAGGCCGTCGAACGACGCGCGGCGGAAGTAGGCCTCGATCGGCGTGCCGTCGGGTGTCGGGAAGTCAGGCAGCTGCGGCTTGCCCAGCACCAGTTGAAGGCTGCAGCGGCGCGCGATCTGCACCGTGTTGGCCAGCGCCGCGGGCAGATCGGCAAAGCGCTCGGCCATCGCCTGGCTGTCCTGGAAACACTGCTCACGCGTGAAGCGACGCAAGCGCTTGGGGTTGTCCAGCAGTTCGCCTTCGGCCACGCAGACACGCGCTTCGTGCGCATCGAAGTCGTCGGGCTGCAGGAACTGCATCGGGTGCGTGGCCACCACTGGCAGACCCAGGCTGGCGGCCAGCGGCACCGCGGCCTGCACATGCGCCTCATTGGTCGGCAGGCCGGCGCGCTGCAACTCGATGTAGAAGCGGCCGGGGAACATCTCTGCCAGGGCAGTCGCCAAAGTCATCGCGCGTGCCGCATCGCGCGCCAGCAGCGCCTGCCCGACGACGCCGCCGTCGGCACCCGAGAGCACGATCAGCCCGTCGCCAAACCCGCGCAGCCAGTCCCACTTCAGCCAGGCCTGGTTACGCTGCACGTTGCTGGTCCAGCCGCGCGAGATCAGCTGGCACAGGTTCAACCAGCCGCGGTTGTTTTGCGCCAGCAGCAGCAGCCGGCTGGAGCCGCGGTCGCCGCCGGACTCGGTCCACGGCGCCATCCAGACATCGACACCGAGGACCGGCTGAACGCCTTCGCCGCGGCAGGCGTTGTAGAACTTGACCGCGCCGAAAAGGTTCGCCAGGTCGGTGATAGCCAGCGCCGGCTGGCCTGCCGCGCGCGCCGCAGCGGCCAGCTCGGGGATGCGCAGCGTGCCGTCGACCACCGAGAATTCGGTGTGCGTGCGCAGGTGGACAAAGCTCATCGAAGTCATTGTAGGGAGCGCCTGTGTGTCGTCCAGCTGGGTCGTCCGGCTGGGTCGTCTGGCCGCAACTGCCGGCTCTTAGAATCCTCGCCCGATGAAGGCACTTGCGCTCAAGCTGGTCGGCATCCTGCTGATCTTCAGTGCCATCGCGCTGGCGCTGTCACGCGCGCCTGACCTGCCGGTGGAAGCGCTGGTGCCGCGCTGGGCACCGGCGCCGTCGGACTTCGTCGACGTGAAGGGCCAGCTGGTGCACCTGCGTGATGTCGGCCCGCGCGAAGACCCGCTGCCACTGGTGCTGCTGCACGGCACCTCGGCCAGCCTGCACACCTGGGAGGGCTGGGTCGCGGCGCTGCAGCCGCGGCGCCGCGTCATCACACTGGACCTGCCGGGCTTCGGCCTGACGGGGCCCTTCACCGGCGCCTATGCGAACGTCGGCTACAGCCCTGACGCGCAGGCGAAGTTCGTGCTCGACCTGCTCGACCAGCTGGGGGTGCAGCGCTTCGTCGCCGGTGGCAACTCGCTCGGCGGTGGCGTGGCCTGGCGTATCGCCACGCAGGCCCCGGCGCGGGTCGAGCGGCTGATCCTGGTCGATGCCGAGGGCCTGGCCTTCATGCCCGAAGAACTGCCGCTGGGCTGGATGCTGGCGCGTGTGCCGGTGTTCAACCGCCTGCTCAAGCACCTGCTGCCACGCGAGCTGGTGGCGCAGGGCCTGGCCACCAGCTACGGCGACCCGCAGCGCATCACGCCAGAACTGGTCGACCGCTACTTCGAGCTCACACTGCGCG
>JBBQOR010000348.1:0-3710 GCA_038331055.1 Burkholderiales bacterium | reverse complement strand
TGGCGAAGATCGAATCGAAGTCATTGGCGGTCACGATCATCGCGCGGTCGGCATGCTGCAGGGGAGCGGCAAAACCCCCGCAGACCACGTCGCCCAGCACGTCGAAAATCACGACGTCGGTGTCTTCCAGCAGATGGTGTTCCTTCAACAGCTTCACCGTCTGGCCCACGACGTAACCACCACAACCTGTTCCGGCGGGGGGGCCGCCGGCTTCAACGCACATGACGCCGTTGTAGCCCGGGAAGACGAAGTCCTCTACGCGTAGTTCCTCGGGGTGGAAGTCCACCGTTTCGAGCACGTCGATGACCGTGGGCAGCATCTTCTTTGTCAGCGTGAAGGTGCTGTCGTGCTTGGGGTCGCAGCCGATCTGCAGTACGCGCTTGCCCAGCAGCGAGAAAGCGGCCGACAGGTTACTGCTGGTCGTGCTCTTGCCGATGCCGCCCTTGCCGTAGATGGCGAACACCTTGGCGGTGCCGATCTTCAGGCTCGGGTCGAGCTGGACCTGCACGCTGCCCTCGCCGTCGAGCTGCGGACGTCCCTTTCTGACTGCCGGGAAGGGCAGGCTGGCGATTTCGCTCATACCGTGGTCTCCTCGAAGACACCTTCAAGACGATCTTCCAGCTCTTCGCCGGCGCGTTGCAGGGCCTCGAGCGTCGCCGCGTCGGGCTGCCAGTACTGGCGTCGATGGGCTTCGAGCAGGCGGTTGGCCATGCGCGACGACGCCGTCGGATTCAACTTGGCCAGCCGCTCGCGCATCGCCGGGTCAAGCATGAAGGTCTCGCTGAGCTGCTGATAGACCCAGGGCTGCACCTGGCCGGTGGTGGCTGACCAGCCCATCGTGTTGGTGACGTGCACCTCGATCTGGCGCACGCCCTCGTAGCCGTGCTCAAGCATGCCCTCGTACCACTTCGGGTTGAGCATGCGGGTGCGCGTCTCCAGCGACACCTGCTCGCGCAGCGAGCGCACGGCGCCGTCGCCCTTGGTCTGGTCGCCGATATACACCGGCGGCGTCTGGCCGCCCTTGGCTGCCTTGACCGCCTGCGTGATACCGCCCAGCGTGTCGAAGTAGTTGTCGACGGTGGTCACGCCCAGTTCGACCGAATCGAGGTTCTGGTAGGTCAGCTGCACGTCGGCCAGCATGCTCTGCAGAAGGGCCGTCTGCTGCACCGCGCGGCCGCCGCGGCCGTAGGCGAAGCCCTTGCGGCGGCTGTAGGTGTTGGCGAGTTCGTCTTCCTGGTCCCAGCGGCTGCTCTCGACCAGGTTGTTGACGTTCGAGCCGTAGGCGCCCTCGGCGTTGCCGTAGACGCGCAGCGCGGCGATTTCCAGCGTGCAGCCATGCTCCTGCTGGTAGGCCAGCGCATGCTTGCGCACCCAGTTCATCGCCAGCGGCTCGTCGGCCGAGGCGGCGAGCCAGGCGGCCTCGGCGAGCAGCTTGATCTGCAGCGGCATGAGGTCGCGGAAGATGCCCGACAGCGTCATGATCACGTCGATGCGCGGCCGGCCCAGCTCGGCCAGCGGGATCAGCTGCGCGCCGGCGATGCGGCCATAGCTGTCGAATCGCGGCAGCGCGCCCATCAGCGCCAGACACTGCGCGATCGGCGAGCCTTCGTTCTTCAGGTTGTCGCTGCCCCAGAGCACCATCGCCACCGACTCGGGCAGCGGGTGGCCGTCCTGCGCATAGCGGTCGAGCAGCCGCTGCGCCTGCTTGGCGCCATCCTTGACGGCGAAGGCGCTGGGGATGCGGAAGGGGTCGAAGCCGTGGATGTTGCGCCCGGTCGGAAGCACCGCCGGGGTGCGCAGCACGTCGCCCCCGGGTGCCGGTCTGATGTAGCGGCCGTCCAGCGCGGCCAGCATGGCCGAGACCTCGGTATCCTCGGCCAGCAACGCGTTGGCGTCGACCAGGCCCTTGATGATCGCGGCGTTCTCGTCGTCACGCGGCAGACCGCTGAGCTTGAGCACACGGTCAGCGGCCTGCCCGTCCACCAGCGCTTCGATCGCCGGGCGCGGCAGCTGACGGCCGTGTGCGGCGTCGGCCATCGACAAAAGCATGTCCACACGCTCTGGCGCGCTCGGCGCGCGGCCGGCCACGTGCAGGCCGTGCGGGATCAGCGTGTACTCCAGCTCCAGCATCTGCGCCGCGAGCCGATGCACGTGGGCGTCGGCTTCGGCCCCGGCCTGCCACAGCGGCTCGGCGTCGCACAGGTCGAGTTCGGCGGCCTGCGCCTGCAGCAAGGTCGCCAGCTCAGGCTGCTCGGCGGCACCGGGCTCCAGGCCGCGCCAGCGCTCGATCGAGGACTTGAGTTCGTTCAGGCCCTTGTACAGGCCGGCCTGCGAGATCGGGGGTGTCAGGTAGCTGATCAACGTGGCGCCCGAGCGGCGCTTGGCAATCGCGCCTTCTGACGGGTTGTTGCTGGCGTAGAGGTAGACGTTGGGCAGATCGCCGATCAGGCGATCGGGCCAGCAGTTGCCCGACAGGCCGCTTTGCTTGCCCGGCATGAACTCCAGCGCACCGTGGGTGCCGAAGTGCAGCACCGCGTGGGCCTTGAAGTCTTCGCGCAGATAGCGGTAGAAGGCCGAGAACGCATGCGTCGGCGCCAGGCCCTTCTCAAACAGCAGCCGCATCGGGTCGCCTTCGTAGCCGAACGAGGGCTGCACGGCGATCAGCACGTTGCCGAACTGCTTGCCGAGCACGAAGATGCCGCTGCCGTTGCTGAGCTGCTTGCCCGGCGCCGGGCCCCACTGGGCTTCGATTTCGCTCAGCCAGCGCTCGCGGCGCACATGGTCATCGGCAGAGATCAGCGTGTGCACGTTGGCATCGGCGCCATGCAGCGAGGCATTGCCCTTGAGCACGCCGTCCCGCAGTTCGTCGATGCTGGCCGGCATCTGCACCGTGTAGCCCTGGGCCTGCATGCCGGCCAGGGTGTGGAACATCGACTCGAAGACCGAAAGGTAGGCTGCGCTGCCGATGTTGCCTGCGTTCGGCGGGAAGTTGAAGATGACCACCGCCACCTTGCGCTGAGCCCGCTCGCTGCGCTTGAGCGCCACCAGCTTGCCCACGCGAGAAGCCAGCATCAGCGCGCGCTCGCCGCAGGTGTGCATGTCCTGCCCACGGGGGCCGGCGTGGAAGGTGCAGGCGTGTTCGCAGCCCTTGCAGGTGACGCCGTCGGCACCCGGACGGCCACCGAAGACGATCGGTCCGGTGGAGCCATCGAGTTCGGGGATCGCCACCATGATGGTGCTCTCCACCGGCAACAGCCCGCGCTCATTGCCACCCCATGCGTCCAGCGTCTGGAACTCGACCGGGTGCGCGGCCACATAGGGCACATCCAGCTGGGAAAGGATCGCTTCCGCCGCCAGCGCGTCGTTGTACGCCGGGCCGCCGACGAGCGAGAAGCCGGTCAGCGAGACCACCGCGTCGACCACTGTCTGGCCGCCTGCGATGAAGTACTTCTCGATCGCCGGCCGCGCGTCCAGGCCCGCCGCAAAGACCGGCAGCACACGCAGACCGCGCGCTTCGAGCGCCGTGATCACGCCGTCGTAGTGCCCGGCATTGCTCGACAGCAGGTACGAGCGCAGCAGCAGCAGCCCGACCGTGCCCTGAACGGTGACACCCGCCGCGCTGATCGGAAGCGGCAGTTGGCTGGCATCCTCGCTCAGCCGGGTGGCCGGATCGTGGCCCATGCGCGGGTGGTAGACACCCACTTCGGGGT
>JBBQOR010000347.1:0-3714 GCA_038331055.1 Burkholderiales bacterium | reverse complement strand
CCGGCCTTCGACCACGTTGAGCGAGACGATGCCGTCGGCGGGGCTCTGCGGCGGCACGAAGACCACCACAGCGCCGTAGCCGGCCTGCGCGTAGAGCGCCTGAACCGCCGCAGCGGCGGCCTGCAACTGCTCCAGCGTACGCCGGCCCTTGAAGGGCTCGAGCGCAGCATCGACCTGCGGCTGCGGCAGCAGCGTATTGCCGCCCAGCCGGAACCCGGTCACCTGGATCGCCGCACCGGGTGTCGCGCCTGGCGCAGCGGCGGGCCGCTCCTGTGCCGTGGCGGCCAGCGCCAAGCCGCTCAGAAGCACGGCCAATGCACGTCGCGACAGACGGCTGCGGGTTGGCACGATCATCAGTCCTCCGAATACTGGCATGGCAGCTTGTGGGGTCTCTCAGACGCCGCAGGTGAACACAGCCGAACGGCGATCGACAGCACCCGGCACGACTCGGGCAGCGTCAGCCACGCGGCTGGTGCCGCGCATGCTGCGGGAACGGGGGCCGGGCCGCAACCCTCGGATACGTGGGTGCCTCCCCCAGCCTGGGGGGGGGCCCAACCCGGCGCGGGCGGTCAGCCGCGCTGGGTGACGATGGTCACGCGGCGGTTCTCGGGCGCGTCCGGCCGCTTGTCGTCAAACAGCTCGTTCGCACCGCGGCCCACGGGCACCAGCCGGTCGGGCAGGATGCCGTGCTTGGCGACCAGGAAGTTGACCACCGACTCGGCACGCGCTTGCGACAGGCGCTGGTTGTGCTCAGCGCCGCCGCGCGGGTCGGCGTGACCCTCGACCTTGAAAGAAAAGCCCGCCAGCCGGTCGGACTGCAGCGCCGCAGCCACCGTGGACAGGGCGGCCTGGCTCTCCGAGGTGAGCTCGGCGCTGTCGGTGCGAAAGGTGATCATCAGCGGCGCCTTGCCGCTGCCCTGGCGCGCCGCGGCGCGCTCGGCCGGCCGCGCCGAAGGGCGAAAGCCACGGGTCTTGGCATCGGGATCGGCCTGGGGGCCACCGATGTTCAGCGCGTCGACCAGCGCCGACTCGGTGATCTCTGCGCCACGCAGCACCGGCGTCTGCTGAGCCTGGACGCTGCCCGCGCCGAACAGCGCGACGATGACAAGCGAAGGAAGTGCGAAGCGGATGAAGCGGGTCATGGATGTCCTCCTGGAAGGTCGTGGGATGACCGGAACGAAGTACACCGCGAAGCCGAAGTTTGCGCCATCCCGCAAAGGAAGGATTCTGCGGCACACGGGAATTGGCGCCGCCTTAGGATGCATGCCGTGCGCCCGACGCGCTCCACCCAAAGGAATCGCCCCACATGAGTGCCCAATCGATGCTCGAGCAGTTGCTGCGCTCCGGTCTGTCTTCACTCGACGGCGCCGCCCGCGGCCTGACCACGCAACAGCCCGGCGGTATCAGCCCCTTCAGCAAAGGCACGCTGACCGGCGGTGCACTCGGTCTGTTGCTGGGCAGCCGGCGCGGGCGCAAGGTCGGCGGCAGTGCGCTGAAGATGGGTGGCGTGGCGGCGCTGGGCCTGCTGGCCTACAAGGCCTTTACTCAGTGGCAGAGCCAACAGCAGGCAGCGCAGCCGACAGGCGCCGCACCTGCCGCCTCTCCGACTTTGCCGCAGACGGTCAACCTGCTGCCGCCACCGCTGGCGGAGATCCACGCGCAGGCGATGCTCAAGGCGATGATCGCTGCCGCGAAGTGCGACGGCCACATGGACGATCGCGAGCGCTCGCTGGTGCAGGCCGAGTTGCAGCGGCTGGACGCCGACCCGGCGCTGCAGCGCTGGACCGAGACCGAATTGCAGCGCCCGCTCGACCCGGCCGAGGTGGCGCAGGCCGCGACTACACCGGAGATCGCCGCCGAGATGTACTTGGCCAGCCTGCTGGTGGCCGACGAGACGACGACGATGGAGCGGCTTTACCTGGACGAACTGGCGCGCCAGCTCAAGCTGCCCGACGGCCTCAAGCGTGAGCTCGAGCAGCAGGCGCTGGCCGCCAGCTGACGCGTCGCCGGCCTGAGGTCGTGTCTGGGGCGCTCAGACCCCTGACTTCAGCAGTTCGCGCGCGATGATCAGTTGCTGGACCTCGCTCGCGCCCTCGTAGATGCGCAGCGCGCGGATCTCACGGTATAGCCGCTCCACCGGCTGCCCGCTGACCACACCCAGGCCGCCCCACAATTGCAGCGCGGCGTCGATCACCTGCTGCGCGCCTTCGGTGGCCACCAGCTTGGCCATTGCCGCCTCGCGCGTGACGCTGCGGCCCTGGTCGCGCTGCCAGGCGGCGCGGTAGGTCAGCAGCGCGGCGCTGTCGATGGTGGTGGCCATCTGCGCCAGCTTGGCCTGCGTCAGCTGAAAGTCGGCCAGCGCCTGGCCGAACATGCGCCGGCCGCGTGCGCGGGCCAGCCCTTCGTCCAGTGCGCGGCGGGCAAAGCCCAGCGCGGCGGCGGCCACCGAGGTGCGGAACACGTCCAGCGTGCGCATCGCCACCTTGAAACCTTCCCCGCCTGCGCCGATGCGCTGGGTCAGCGGCACCCGGCAGCCCACAAAGCGCAGCCGGGCCAGCGGGTGCGGCGCGATGACCTGGATGCGCTCGGCGATCTCCAGGCCTGGCGTGCCCGCCTCGACGATGAAGGCCGAGATGCCGCGCGAGCCCGGCGCCTCGCCGGTGCGCGCGAAGACGACGTAGAAGTCGGCGATGCCGCCGTTGCTGATCCAGGTTTTCTCGCCGTCGAGCACCGCGTACCCGCCTTCGACACGCGCGGCGCACTGCATCGCCGCCACGTCGGAGCCGGCCTCGGGCTCGGACAGCGCAAAGGCGGCGATGGCCTCGCCGCGCGCCACCCGCGGCAGGTACTGCACACGCTGGGCCGCGCTGCCGTCCAGGCTGATGGCACCCGATCCGAGACCTTGCATTGCGAAGGCGAAGTCGGCCAGCCCCGATTGCCGCGCCAGCGTCTCGCGCAGCAGGCAGATCGCGCGCGTGTCGATGAGCTCGGCGGCACCGCCGTGGGCCTGCCCGGCCACCGCGTGGCGCAGCCAGCCCGCCTGGCCGAGTGAACGCACCAGCGCGCGGCATTCGGCGTCGACATCCGGGCCGTGGTCATGGGCCAGGTGTGTCGCCGACCAGGCCTGCGCCTCGGCTGCCAGGGCGCGGTGGCGGTCGTCGAAGAAAGGCCAGTCCAGAGCACTGTGGGCGGACATCGTGGTCATGCTCTTCAATGGCCTTCGAACACCGGCCGCTGCCGGGCGGCAAAGGCCTCGTAGGCGCGGCGGAAGTCCTGCGTCAGCATGCAGATCGCCTGCGCCTGCGCTTCGGCCTCGATGGCCTGGTCGATGCCCATGTTCCACTCCTGGTGCAGCATGGTCTTGGTGATGCCGTTGGCGAAGGTCGGCCCGGCGGCGAGATCGCCGGCCAGCGCCTGCGCCTGCGCCGAAAGCGCCTCGGGCTCGACCAGCCGGTTGAAAAAGCCCCAGCGCTCGGCTTCTTCGCCGCCCAGCGCACGGCCGGTGTAGAGCAACTCGCTCGCCCGCCCCTGGCCGATGATTCGCGGCAAAAACGCGCAGGCGCCCATGTCGCAGCCGGCCAGGCCCACGCGATTGAACAGAAACGCCACCTTGGCGCGCGCCGTGCCCAGCCGCAGGTCAGAGGCCATGGCCAAGATGGCCCCGGCGCCGGCGCACACGCCGTCGATGGCGGCGACGATCGGCTGCGGGCAGGC
>JBBQOR010000346.1:0-3715 GCA_038331055.1 Burkholderiales bacterium | reverse complement strand
GATGCCGCAGGCGATGCTGTTCATGCGCGGGCTGAACGCCGGCATCAGCCACAACCCGCTCGAAGGCATCACCAACGACGACACCGAGCTGATGGTGCGCGCCTTCCAGCATCTGCTCGAGCAACTCGCCGAGGACCCGCCCGCATGACCGACTCAGACAAAGACGCCGACGCCCATGCCCGCCTGTACGCCCACCTGTACGCCCACCTCGACGCCTGGGTCGACGCGCACTTCGACGATCAGGTGCGCTTCCTGCAGGCGCTGGTGCGCATGCCCACCGACACCCCGCCGGGGAACAACGCGCCGCACGCCGAGA
The DNA here is from genome assembly GCA_038331055.1 of Burkholderiales bacterium. Classification (GTDB taxonomy): domain Bacteria; phylum Pseudomonadota; class Gammaproteobacteria; order Burkholderiales; family Burkholderiaceae_C; genus Rubrivivax. Next base: position 3,399 of record JBBQOR010000346.1, on the reverse strand, counting down.
AGACCGCCGAGCTGCTCGCCGCGATGGGCCTGGCGGCCGAGAAGCACCCGGTGCCGGCCTGGGCGCTGCAGGAGTTCGGCCTGCAGTCGATCACCAACCTGATCGTGCGCCAGCGCTTCGGTGCCGGCGGCCCGGTGGTCGCGCTCAACGCCCACGGCGACGTGGTCCCGCCCGGTGAGGGCTGGACGCACGACCCTTACGGGGGCGAGGTCGTCGAGGGCCAGCTCTACGGCCGCGCCGCGGCGGTCAGCAAGAGCGACTTCGCCACCTACACCTTCGCCCTGCGCGCGCTGCAGGCGGCGGCCGCGCCGCTGCAGGGTGCGGTGGAACTGCACTTCACCTACGACGAAGAGTTCGGCGGCGAACTCGGCCCCGGCTGGCTGCTCAACAACGGCCTGACCCAGCCCGACCTGCTGATCGCCGCCGGCTTCAGCTACCAGGTGGTGACCGCGCACAACGGCTGCCTGCAGATGGAGGTCACGCTGCACGGACTGGCCTCGCATGCCGCCTACCCGGAGACCGGCGTCGACGCGCTGCAGGCGGCGCAGCAACTGCTGGGCGCCCTCTACGACTTCAATGCGGTGCTGCGCACGCGGCGCTCGGCGGTTCCGGGCATCAACCACCCCTACCTGAACGTCGGCCGCATCGAAGGCGGCAGCAACACCAACGTCGTGCCGGGCAAGGTGGTGCTCAAGCTCGACCGGCGCTTCATCCCCGAAGAAGACGCGGCCGAGGTCGAGGCCGAACTGCGCGCGCTGATCGAGACGCGCGTGCAGGCCATCGCCGCGCGCATGCCCGGCGTGCGCGTCGAGCTGCGCCGGCTGCTGCTGGCGCACTCGCTGAAGCCGCTTGCCGGCAACGCGGCGCTGGTCGCCACGCTGCAGCGCCACGCCAGCGCGCTCTTCGGCGAGCCGGTGCCCACCAGCGGCACGCCGCTGTACACCGACGTGCGGCTGTACGGCGCGCGCGGCATCCCGGCGGCGATCTACGGCGCCGGCCCGCGCACGGTACTGGAAAGCAACGCCAAGCGAGCGGACGAACATCTGGCCCTGGAAGACCTGCGACGCGCCACCAAGGTGATTGCGCGCACTCTTTTCGATCTTTTGACCTGATTTTCTGCCCCAGGTCGGTGCGAATCTTGGTTTGACCCGATTCTGCTGGTGCGCCGTCTGGGTACAGAATTTGCAGACGCTTCTATCAGACCTCTGAACAGTCCTCAACCCATCCGATGCTGGAGCCCTGCCCCATGAGCCTTTGCACGATTACCCGCCGCGCCCTTATGGCCGCAGCCGTCATGCTTGCCGCGCCCACCCTTGCGCTGGCCCAGACGCCCATCAAGTTCCAGCTGGACTGGCGCTTCGAAGGCCCCGCCGCGCTGTTCCTCGCCTCGTCCGCCAAGGGCTACTACAAGGCGGCCGGGCTGGACGTGACCATCGACGCCGGCAACGGCAGCGGCGGCACGGTCACCCGCGTCGCCGCGGGCACCTACGACATGGGCTTTGCCGACATGGCCGCGCTGATGGAGTTCCACGCCAACAACCCCGACGCGCCGAACAAGCCGGTGGCGGTGATGATGGTCTACAACAACACGCCGGCCGCCGTGCTGACGCTGAAGAAGAACGGCATCAACACGCTGGCCGATCTGAACGGCAAGAAGATCGGCGCCCCGGGCTTCGACGCCGGCCGTCGCGCCTTCCCGATCCTGGCCAAGGCGAACAACCTGGCCACGCCGACCTGGACCTCGATGGACCCGCCGCTGCGCGAGACGATGCTGGTGCGCGGCGACGTCGACGCCATCACCGGCTTTTCCTTCACCTCGCTGCTGAACCTGGAAGCGCGCGGCGTGAAGACCGAGGACATCGTCGTCTTCCCCTACGCTGCCCACGGCGTGCGCCTGTACGGCAACGCGATCATCGTCAGCCCCAAGCTGCTGCGCGAGAACCCACAGGCCGTCAAGGCCTTCCTGAGCGCGTTCCTGAAGGGCGCCAAGGAAGTCATCGCCGCGCCTGACCCGGCCATCGAGTACGTGAAGGCGCGCGACGGCATCATCAACGTCGAGCTCGAGAAGCGCCGTCTGCGCATGGCCATCGAATCGGTGGTCGCCAGCCCCGATGCACGCAGCGAGGGCTTCGGCGTCGTCGTGCCGGGCCGGCTGGCGCTGATGGCCTCTCAGGTATCGGACGCCTTTGCCACGCGCACGCGAGTCGACGTCAACGCCGTCTGGACCGACTCGGTGCTGCCGACCAAGGCCGAGTTGAACATCCTGCCCCCGATGAAGAAGTAAGCCGCGTCCACCAAGGCACCAAGAGACCAAGGGGCCGCACATGGCTTTCGTCGACTTTCGCAACGTCTGGCTCGCCTACAGCGACGAGTTGCTCGCCAACGGGCAGTTCGCCGTCGAGGACATCTCACTCAGCGTCGAGAAGGGGGAATTCATTGCCATCGTCGGCCCCTCGGGCTGCGGCAAGTCCACCTTCATGAAGCTGACCACCGGTCTGAAGATGCCCAGCAAGGGCAGCATCGTGATCGGTGGCCAGCCGGTGACCGGGCCGCTGAAGATCAGCGGCATGTCCTTCCAGGCGCCCAGCCTGCTGCCCTGGCGCACCACGGTGGACAACGTGCTGCTGCCACTCGAGATCGTCGAGCCCTTCCGCTCGAACTTCAGCGCCAAGCGCAAGGAGTACGAGGCCAAGGCGCGCGATCTGCTCAAGAGCGTGGGCCTGGGCGGCTACGAAGACAAGTTCCCCTGGCAGTTGTCGGGCGGCATGCAGCAGCGCGCCAGCATCTGCCGCGCGCTGGTGCACGAGCCGCAGATGCTGCTGCTCGACGAACCTTTCGGCGCGCTGGATGCCTTCACGCGCGAAGAGCTGTGGTGCGCGCTGCGCGACCTGCAGGCGGCGAAGAAGTTCAACGTCATCCTGGTCACGCATGACCTGCGCGAGAGCGTCTTCCTCGCCGACACGGTCTACGTGATGAGCAAGAGCCCGGGCCGTTTCGTGGTCAAGCGCCACATCGACCTGCCGCGCCCGCGCGACCTGGAGATCACCTACGCGCCCGAGTTCACCGACATCGTGCACGAGCTGCGCGGCCACATCGGCGCCTCGCGCAAGCCGATCGCGCAGGTCGCCGCCGCGCTGCCGCAGTAGGGACGCACCATGAACAACAAGACCCTGGAGCGCTGGTCGCCCCTGATCGTGCTGGCTGCCGTGCTGCTGCTGTGGCAGATCATCGTCGCCGGCTTCTCGATCCCCGAGTTCATCTTCCCGAGCCCCTGGCAGATCGCGCAGCAGTTCGGCGAATTCGGGGGCCCGCTGCTCGAAGCCGCATGGAAGACCTTCTGGGTCACGATGCTGGGCTTCGGCATCGCCATCGTGGTGGGTGTGCTGCTGGGTTTCCTGA
>JBBQOR010000345.1:0-3740 GCA_038331055.1 Burkholderiales bacterium | reverse complement strand
TGATGGAAGCCAGCGACCGCGCCGCCGCCCTGGCGCACGCCTTGCCGGGGCTGCTGGGCATGGCCGCGCTGGTGCTCCTGGGTCGCCCGCTGGCGCTGCTGGCCGACAGCCTGGTGCGCAACAACGCCGTGGTGCCGGGCGTGACCAGCCTGATCCGCTGGCAGAGCCACTGGCACGTCGTGCGGCAGAGCTGGCCCTTCTTCCAGAACGACTTCGCCGGCCGCATCGCCAACCGCGTCATGCAGACCAGCAACGCGGTGCGCGAGTGCGTGGTGTCGACCATCCGCGCGGTCTGGTACATCGTGGTCTACGGCCTGTCGGCACTGATGTTGATGGCCGCGGCCGACTGGCGCCTGGCCATCCCCACGGCGCTGTGGTTTGCCGGCTATGTGATCTTCCTGCGCCACTTCGTGCCCAAGATGCGCGACCTGGCCAAGACCAGCAGCGAGCTGCGCAGCCTGGTCATGGGCCGGGTGGTCGACAGCTACACCAACATCCTCACCGTCAAGCTGTTCGCCCGCGCACGCGACGAGGACGCCTACGTGCGCGAGGTGATCGACGAGCACACCGTAGCGATCGCCGCGCACATGCGGCTGATCACCACCTTCATGACCACGCTGTCGGCGCTGAACGCGCTGCTGCTGGTCAGCACCGCGGCCATCGGCATCACGCTGTGGGGCCAGGGCACCATCGACGCCGGCACCGTGGCGACGGCACTGCCGCTGGCGTGGACGATCGCCAACGTGGCCGGCTGGGTCAGCTGGGAAGTCACCGGCATCTTCGAGAACATCGGCGTGGTGCAGGAGGGCATGGAGACGATCGCCGTGCCGCACGCCATGAGCGACCCGCCGCAGGCGCGCGAACTCGTCATCGCCCCGGCCCCCCAGGGTGGCGAGGTGCGCTTCGACCACGTCACCTTCACCTACGGCCGCGACGACGGGCGCAAGGTGCTCGACGACCTGAACCTGACGATCCGCCCGGGCGAACGTGTGGGCCTGGTCGGCCGCTCGGGCGCGGGCAAGAGCACGCTGGTGAACCTGCTGCTGCGCTTTCACGACATGGAGACGCACGGCGCCATCCGCCTGGACGGCCACGACATCCGTGCCGTCTCGCAGGAGAGCCTGCGCGCGGCCATCGGCATGGTGACGCAGGACACCTCGCTGCTGCACCGGTCGATCGCCGCCAACATCGGCTATGGCCGGCCTGGCGCGACGATGGATCAGATCGTCGCTGCGGCAAAGAAGGCGCAGGCGCATGAGTTCGTCCTCGACCTGCAGGACTGGAAGGGCCGCACCGGCTACGACGCACACGTCGGTGAGCGCGGCGTCAAGCTCAGCGGCGGCCAGCGTCAGCGCATCGCGATCGCCCGCGTGATCCTGAAGGACGCGCCAATCCTGGTCCTCGACGAGGCCACGTCGGCGCTCGACAGCGAGGTCGAAGTGGCGATCCAGGACCAGCTGCTCGGCCTGATGGAGGGCAAGACGGTGATCGCCATCGCACACCGGCTGTCAACCATCGCGCGCATGGACCGGCTGATCGTGCTCGAGGCCGGAAGAGTGGTCGAGCAAGGCAGCCATGCCGAGCTGCTGGCCAAGGGCGTCGAGCATGGCCACTACGCCCGACTGTGGGCGCACCAGAGCGGTGGCTTCCTGGATGAAGGAGTGCCCACGCTCTTCATCGAGCCGCAAGCGGCGCATGAAGAAGGTCCTCTGGACGAAATGCGGCCCGAGGAGCGCCCGGGCCCGGACATCGACACCGAGCCGCCGCCAGCGCGCAGCTGACCCGCGCGCCTGCAGCGAAGTCGGCGACTGGCTACTTCTTCTTGCCGACCTCGTTGCCGATGACGCCGCCGACTGCCGCGCCACCAAGGGTGCCTGCGGCACTGCCGCCGGTGAGGATCGAGCCGCCGACAGCGCCGGCCGCGGCGCCGATGGCGGTGCTCTGCTCACGCTTGGTCATGCCTGAGCAGGCGCCGAGCGCGAAGGTCAGGGCGGTCACCGTGGCAGCGTAGCAGGTGATGCGATAGAGGTGGTTCATGGTCAGTCCTTCGAAAGTTGGAGACAGGTTCTGTTTCCGGTCCGTCCCCGGCGCCCGCGAATCGGGCGAGGTGTCACGGCACGAGTCAGCACACTAGCGCGGGCTGCGGCGGCTGTCTGTGCGCTGGCGCGCCGTGCGTCGGTCAGCCCCGCAAACGCGGCAGGAACGCTGGTCTGTTTGCCTGCGCACTGACTTCATCAGGCGATGCTGGCAAGGTAGTCAACCGACCCCATCAATCGATGGTCAGGCGGGCCCCAACCACAAACCGGAATCGAACATGCCCAAAATGACACACCCATACGCGCCGGTCGTCTGCCATGCCGTTTGTGCACGCCAGACGCCGGCTGTACAGGCCCAGCCATGACCATCCGCCTGCGAAATCCTTCCGCGACACGCTCGGTCAAGCAGCGCCAGCACGGCGCTGACAGCGCCGTCGCTGACGCGACGCCGACCGGGTTGGCTCGCCTGGCGCTGCGCCTGTGGATCCACCCACCCATGCTGCCGCCGCAGCCCGAGTTTGTCGACACCGTGCCTCTTCTGTGGAAGTCGAGCTGAGCGCGCCGCTGCGTTAGCCCCGACAGCCAGTTCAGCCGGCGTCGGTTGACGGCAAGGGCTGCGGCCCGTCGTAGACCGCGCCGATCTTCAGGATGCCGCTGCAGCGGGCCACCGGCACGCTGTCGGCCGTCACCAGGCCCTGCGCGAAGACCATCGACCGCGTGTGGCGCAGCACCTGCGCCTCGCCCTGCACCCAGGCGCCCAGCGGGGAAGGCGCCAGATAGTCAAGCTGCAGGCTGATCGTCGGCAGGAAGCGGCGGCCGATCTCGGGCACTAGCAGGTGCGCCGACAACGGCAGCAGCATGTCGCAGAAGCTGGCCATCCAGCCGCCGTGGCAGATGCCCATCGGGTTGCAGTGGCGCGCCTCGACCCTGAAGCCGAACAACGGCGCACCGTCGCCCTGGCGCAGGTACAGCGGCCCGTTGACGGCGATGAAGCCGCTGCCGGCCGCTATGCGGCTGAAGCCTTCGGGCGGCGCTGCCGCGCTGTCCTGATCGCTCACCGGATCGCTTGCCGGATCGCTCACCCGACCTCGCGCGACACGTCCGCGTCGAAGCTGTCCTGGGTCAGCGGCTGGCCGAGCCAGTTCGGGTAGGCCTGTGCGAAGTCGGCCACGATCTGCACCAGCGGCACCTCGTCGTAGCTGCCGCGCTGGTTCACGTACTCCATGTGCCGGTTGCCGGCGCGGTCGAACGGGTGGTAGAGCGAGTCCTCGCGGCCGTCGAAGTCCAGCGGCAGCAGACCGAAGCGCAGGCACAGCTCGAGGTTGAAGGCCGGTGTGCACTTGACCCAGCGCCCGTCCAGCCACAGCTCGGTGTAGCCGTGCCAGATGAACAGATCGGTCTGCAGCGTGCGCCGCAGCCGCTCGGTGCTGAGGTGATTGCGCACGTCGGCGAAGCCCACCCGCGCCGGCATGCCCACCGCGCGCGCCGCCGCCGCCAGCAGCGCCGACTTGGGCACGCACCAGCCATGGCCGTCGGCGATGACCTGGCTGGCGCGCATGCCCGCGGGCGAGAGATCGATGCGGTACGGGTCATAACGAAACCCGTCGCGCACGGCCAGGTACAGCGACACCGCGCGCGCACGCTCGTCGGCGCCGTGCGCGTGCTGCTGCGCGAAGGCCACCACCTCGGGGTGGTCGCTGTCGA